>JAYWMS010000267.1:0-5613 GCA_035873215.1 Nitrospirota bacterium
GATTCATATCAAGGGTGCCCGAGAACATAATCTGAAGAATTTGGATGTGGTGATCCCTCGTGATCAGTTTGTGGTCATTACGGGTTTGAGTGGGTCGGGTAAATCTTCTCTTGCCTTTGACACTATTTATGCTGAAGGGCAACGCCGGTATGTGGAGTCCCTCTCAGCTTATGCGCGGCAGTTCCTCGAACAAATGGGAAAGCCCGATGTGGATGCGATTGAGGGGTTATCTCCCGCGATTTCTATCGAGCAAAAGAGCACCAGCCATAATCCTCGCTCAACGGTGGGTACGGTGACGGAGATCTACGATTATTTGCGCCTTCTCTTTGCGCGTGTCGGTCGGCCGTTTTGCGTGAAATGTGGGGAGCCCATTACGGCTCAGACTGTTCAGCAAATGGTTGACATGATCGGTGATTTGCCGGAGGGAGCGAAGTTTCAAATCCTGGCTCCCATCGTGCGTGGACGAAAAGGGGAATATAAAAAAGAATTGCTCGACGCCCGTCGGGCAGGTTATGTGCGGGCGCGGGTGGATGGGACTATCGTGGATTTGGGAGACAAGATTACTCTCGATAAGAAGCGCGTCCATACGATTGAGATCATTGTCGATCGATTGGTGATGAAGCCGGATGAATCGCTGCGTCGGCGGCTGGCTGATTCGGTAGAGACGGCCATGAAGCTGACTCACGGGTTGGTGGGTGTGTTACACGATCAGGGAACGGTGACACTCTACAGCGACAAGCTGGCTTGTATTCAATGCGGTATCAGCTACCCTGAAATCACGCCTCGGGTATTTTCCTTTAACAGTCCTCATGGAGCCTGCCCGGCTTGTGATGGCATTGGATTCGGCGTGGCCCTAGGCTGTTCGGAAGCCCAGGACTATTCCACCCATAACGTGTGTGAGGTGTGCCAAGGAGCCCGACTCAAACCTGAGAGCCTGAGTGTGAAGGTCGGGGAGAAATCCATCGCAGAGGTCACACAATTCTCGATTCAAGAAGCAGGTAGCTTTTTTGAGCTCGTGGAGTTAACCGAACGGGAGCGATTTATCGGCCAACGGATCCTGAAAGAGATTCGGGAACGCCTCGAATTCTTGCTGAATGTCGGCTTAGATTATCTCACGTTGGATCGCGCGGCGGCCACGCTGTCCGGCGGAGAGGGACAACGAATTCGGCTGGCTACGCAAATCGGATCAGGGTTGGTCGGTGTGCTGTATATTTTGGATGAGCCGAGTATTGGTTTGCATCAGCGTGATAATCACCGGTTACTGCAAACATTGCTTCGACTGCGAGATATGGGAAATTCGGTTTTGGTTGTTGAGCACGATGCGGACACGATTCGGGCGGCGGACCATATTTTGGACATGGGGCCGGGCGCAGGGGTGCAGGGTGGAGAGATTATCGCGCAGGGGACGCTGGCTGAAGTCATGAATACGACGAAGTCACTCACGGGGAAATATCTTTCTGGGATCGAGCGTGTGGCGCTTCCTGCTCGTCTTCGCGAGCCGAGTGGATACCTTACGGTCGTTGGTGCGGAGATGCACAATCTGAAAGGAATCACGGGGAAGATCCCGTTGGGCCTGTTCACTTGCGTGACCGGGGTTTCCGGGTCTGGGAAAAGTACCTTTGTGGTGGAAGTGTTGTTCCCGTCGCTTGCGCAACGGCTATACAACAAGAAACCGAGACTGGAAGGATGTCGTGCACTCAAGGGCGCGGATGCGCTGGATAAGGTGATCGATATCGATCAATCACCAATCGGACGGACTCCACGGTCCAATCCTGCGACGTATACCGGGTTATTCACGTTCATTCGGGATTTGTTTGCCGGTCTCCCTGAATCAAGAGTACGTGGATACAAGCCCGGACGCTACAGTTTTAATGTCAAAGGTGGGCGGTGTGAGGCCTGTCAGGGGGATGGACTCATCAAGATTGAAATGCATTTTCTCCCTGATGTGTATGTGACGTGCGAGGTCTGCAAAGGCCAGCGGTATAATCGTGAGACGTTGGATGTGAAGCACAAGGGGAAGAATATTGCGGAAGTGTTGGATATGACCGTGGCAGAAGCGTTGGAGTTTTTCACCCACATTCCCCCGATCAAAACCAAACTCCAAACCTTGGCTGATGTCGGTTTGCATTACGTGAAACTCGGGCAGTCGGCGACCACCTTATCGGGTGGAGAAGCGCAACGCGTGAAGCTCTCCCGGGAACTGTCGAAGCGCGCGACGGGGCGGACGCTCTATATTTTGGATGAACCCACCACCGGTTTGCATTTTGCGGATGTCCAACGCTTGTTGGATGTGTTGGATAGACTCGTGGATGCCGGGAATACGGTGTTAGTCATTGAACATAACCTTGATGTGATTCGGAACGCGGATTGGGTTCTTGATCTTGGACCAGAGGGTGGCACCCGAGGTGGGCATATTGTGGAAGAAGGCCCACCATCCCAATTAGTCCAGTCAGGGACTTCCTGGACTGCGCAGGTACTTCGAGAGGCTGAGAAATCGTCTGTTTAGGGATTTGGCTTTTTCTATTATTTCTTCTTATAGATGTTCAATCCGATCTTTTCTTCCCGTTCCGGCACGGTGACATTTCCTTCCGTTGTGGCAACAATCGTGGTTTTTCCAGAGGATGAAGGCCCGAAATCCTGGGACAGATCCACTTTGATGGTCAACATGGTACCCTCTACTGTCAATTCTACATTTTTCATCTGATCATCTCCTTACAGTTTAATTCACGAATTGGGAAGGTAGCCGCGCTATCGTAGTCCGGTTAGGGCCAACAGCGTCACGCCCCCTAGCATATAGGGAATAAGACACGAATAACAGACGGTTTTCAAGGGAGATGCCGCTGGTGTTGACCGAGGTTGAGACTTGGCTTCTTTAAAGACAAACTCGTAGGCCAGAATAACGCATGCCAGTGTGAGTGTGACCACTCGGCTACCTTGTGGCCAAGTTAAGATGCCACGAAGTAGAAATTCCAACGTGAAAAATCCACTCCAGAACAATACAGCGACAGCGATGATCAGTTGGACGGTCCTTGACCGTGGCAGTGCCCAGGATTTCGCTGTAGCCCTATCTGTAGGATTGTTCATAGGTAGCGGTTGTCTAGTTTCGACGATCTGATGTCAGTTATTTCGTGCCTGGCTGATCGCAATGTTTACAGACACGCGGGCGTCGCTTCAGAAAGCTGACTTTTCCGCTGGCCAAACAGGCATAGTGCACAAATTTATTGCAGATGGAGCAACGCTGCCACCCACCCTTGAGCATAGTATGATCCCGGTATAGGCCCAACCCACAGACCCCGCAATGTTCGGGTTCTATGCCCAACAATAAAGGTTCCCATTCACCTGCTGCCTTGCGAATACTCATAGATCGGGAAGTATAGCTTTTGCCTCGGGAAAAATACAATGTTCCTGCGTTGCCACTACCATTCCGTAAGATTTGACATTTGAGGATGTTGGGCAAGGCCAACCTATTTGAATTATTCCAAAGACCCTAGACCCTTTGACACTTTTTAAGAGGCTTTGTTACGGTCTCGCTCCGCTAAACACCAACCTCAGAAAGGCTCGGAATGTCCCTGAATATTCCCGACTACCTCCAAAAAAAACGGGGGGAGGTCGATCAGTTTTTGGATACCCATATCCCTTCAGCAGACACTCCTCCCACCGTCTTGCATGAGGCTATTCGCTACAGTTTGATGGCTGGGGGGAAGCGGATTCGACCTATCCTCACCATTACGGCCGCTGAAGCCCTGAATTCCAAACCCCCTCATGGGTTATTGCCCGTGGCCTGTGCGTTTGAATTGATCCATACGTATTCACTGATCCATGACGATTTGCCGGCCATGGATAATGATGATTTCCGTCGTGGCAAGCCTACCAATCACAAAGTGTATGGCGATGCGGTTGCTATCCTAGCAGGTGATGGTTTGCAAACCTTGGCTTTTGAATTTTGCAGTCGGCCAGACTTAGTGGGGGGAGTTGATCCAGCTCGTCAGGTGCACATTGTGTATGAACTTGCCCTGGGCTCTGGTAATCAAGGCATGGTGGGCGGACAGGTCATGGATATTCAAGCGGAGAATCAAGAGGTGGACTTGGCCGGGCTGCAAACTATTCATGCGCAGAAAACGGGAAAGCTTATTCGTGCCGCGGTACGAGTGGGCGCGATTTTATCCGGTGCCACGACGAGGCAACTGGAAGCATTGACCGGCTTTTCCGAAGATATTGGCTTGGCATTTCAAATCGCGGATGATGTACTGAATGTCACGGGGACTCGTGAAGAATTGGGGAAAGATGCCAACACCGATGCCGAGCGCGGGAAACAAACCTATCCTGCCTTTTATGGACTCGAAGGCGCGCAGGCCCTGGCTCAGGAATGCGTCGATCGGGCTATCGAGCGATTAACTGCTTTTGATGAAAAAGCCGATCCGTTACGTGGGATTGCACAATATATCGTGAGTCGACGGAATTAGGCTGCTGCTCTACTTATGAGCAACAGCCTGATTTTTCTTCAAAATCTGTGATGTTTCCTCTCGTGTCCACTTCATATGAACAACAGGCTTGGTACAGTTCGCCGAGCATGTGCCGACCTCGCTGCACACGAGATTTCATCGTGGAATGAGAAACGCCAAGGGCTTGTGCCAAGTTTTTCTGCGACATGCCTTTTAGGTCGGCTGCCTCGACCGCCTCACGGTACTTTTCAGGCAATTTCTGTAAGAAGGGGTACAGACATTGGCTGAGTTCCGTGAGTACCTTTATCTGAGAGTCGGATATTTCTTCGGGTATTTCTTCAAATTCCGAGGGCTCCAGATTGGTCGTGAATGTGGATCGTGACCTGTAATGATCCGTGAGTGTGTTACGAGCTACTTGAAATAGCCATGCTTGCATCTTTTCCGGCTCCCGATGAGTTTTGAGATACTTGTGGGTTTTAAGCAAGATGTCTTGCAGCAAATCATCAACATCTTCGGGGCATGCCACTCGTTTGGCTAGGAACCCTCGTAATAGGTTGCCATATTCAGTCCAGATCTGTTGAACGTTCTGGCCGTCCCTTTCCCCGTGTTTCTCCATTGCAACACCCACTTTATTTTTACTTATTCACAACAGATTGCCGCGACTCCATGCGTCGGAGAACCGCAGGCCGCACGCTTATTGGGGTCGTACTTTTCTTCTGTGTCTTGTAATACAACAAAGGTTTCCCAGGCATTACCATCAGGATCTTTCACCCAGACCTTATCCTGAATAGCATAGCAACACGTCGTAGTTTCTTCTAATAGGGTGTCTAACCCAAGTTGCTTTAAACGGTCAGCCTGGTCCCTTACATCGCTTGAAAGCCGAACTTCAATGCCCAGGTGATTGAGACTGTTCCCTGTTACCTGTGTGGTCTCGTTCAATGTCAGGTTTAATGGTGGCTTCGTCATCTCAAACTTCGCGTATCCAGTTTCCACCTTTGAGGGATTGGTCTCAAAAAGAGCCGTGTAAAATGCTATGGATGCGTCGAATTGACTGGTATTCAATGCCAAATGCATTCGGGCTGATTCGATGTTGGTTTTTTCCATGAGTGCCTCCTAAGTGTGTGGGTTTGTGTTTGCTATCTATAAAGACGAGGGTTTTGGTAAAAAGATG
>JAYWMS010000325.1:0-5117 GCA_035873215.1 Nitrospirota bacterium
TCTACCTCCGGGGACCCGTCACCCCCAAGTCACCAATCGTGATTGTCTCTATCGATGAAGACTCATTCGATGAACTCGACCTACAGTGGCCATGGCCCCGCTCACTCCATGCTCAACTCATCGACCAAATTAGCCAAGGCAAGCCCACCGTCATTGGAATGGATATCCTATTTGCCGAGCCATCCAGCCTTGGGCCAGAAGATGACGCGGCACTTGGCGAGGCCATCGGGCGGGCAGGGAATGTCATCTTGGCTGCCGGCCTTACATTATATGAAGGGCAAGCCTTTCTGAAGCACAACTTGAACCCTCCTATAAAGCCGATCCGTCAAAACGCTCGCGGCTTTGGACCAGTCAATTTTCCCCTTGAAGATGATGCTATCATTCGTAAGAGCGCTCTGACCGCATCGTTTCAGGGCCAAGACCTTCAGGGGTTTGACGCTCTCCTTTTCCAGGAGGCGAAATCCTTTGCCAACCTGAAGGCTCCTGCGCCCTCACAGGAATTTATGATTAATTTTAGAGGGGGCCCGACTACTTTTGAGACGCTTTCCTATTTCCGCATTCTCATCGGAGAAATTCCACCCGCATATTTCCATAACAAAATCGTACTCGTGGGGTCGACCACTCCGCTTCTTCATGACGTGTACGCCACACCTGTGAGTCCCACCGGCGACATGCCGGGTGTCGAAGTTCATGCCAATGCCTTGGACACGCTCTTGCAAGGAGATCCAATTTCTCGTGTTCCATTAGGCAGCACATTGCTTGTCGTCCTTATAGCAGGCCTCTTCACCGCATGGTTTTCGAACCGACTGCATCCCATGTATGGACTCGCCGGAGTCCTCGGTCTATCCCTTGGCATGGTCCTACTTCAACACGCGCTGTTTGTGAATGCTGAACTCTGGTGGGATGTCGTACCGGTCCCGTTCATGGTGATGGTCTGTTTCACCTCGACGATGGTAGAAAATTTTCTCCGCGAACAACGCGAAAAAAAATGGCTGACACAATATTTTTCTCCCAATTTAATTAAGGTCATCACCCGACAGGAACGAGAAAAACGCCTCCTGCCACAGCGACGTCAGGTGACGGTCCTGTTCTCAGACATTCGTGATTTTTCCACACTCTCCCATGATCTCACCCCTGAACAAACCGCTGCATTCTTAAGGGATTACTTCACGGAAATGACGGACGCGGTCTTCCTCCATGGCGGAATGGTGGATAAATACATGGGGGATGCCATCATGGCGCTTTACAATGTTCCACTCGATCAACCACACCATGCGGCTCAAGCCGTGAGAACTGCCCTTGAATTTCAGAAACGTCTGGCAACAGTCAACCAGCGTTTAGAAAAACGATTGAAAAGGAATTTACGATGCGGCGTGGGCATTCATACCGGAGAAGCTATTGTCGGCACCATCGGCTCACGACAGCGATTGGAATATACGGCTGTTGGTGAAACGATTAACTTGGGAGCCCGCATTGAGAATCTCTCGAAACGTTATTCGGATGCGATCATTCTGAGCGATGCGACGTATCATGAGGTCAAAGACACGATTCCCACCCGATATCTCGGTGAAGAACTCGTCAAAGGGCGTGAAACTCCGATTAGAATCTATACTGTGGCACGGGAGGGGTGAGGAAGACTAAGGAGACCTGAACTTGTGGGACTGTTGAAAAATTGAAAATTTCTCATATTGCCGGTCACATATGACTTATCTCATGAAACGCCAAGATGCATAAGGGATGTTCAATAAGGTGCGCTCGGCAAGGCCGCAGGCGCTTTGACGCGCGGAGCGTACTCTAAGTACGTGAGCACGACAAAGAGCCGAGAACGCCGCTGACGCCCTTTTTCAACATCCCCCTTGTGGCAATACCTCTTGCGACACCCCTAGCTATTGGAGAGCGCCAGCTAATCCAATCTGTGCCTAGCACACACAACTAATTGCCTGGATCAATTTGAGGGTATCTCTGGTACGTCATTGTGCGTACGTAAAAGCCTTGATCCAACCCACTATTTTCTCTTAACCTACATGCATTTCACGACCAACATTCATTGGGTATCCATTGAAACCCTAGTACAGGAGAGGCGTTTCCTTCCTTCCCCAAGGTCTTCGAGTACCTGCGATCCGTAGTTGAATGCCTCGGTTTGTCCGAGGCAACCCCTCTTTCGAGTAATTGACGCGCACCAGGTCCAAAGTAGGAAAATTGGGGCACAAGAAGGATTGGTTAACCTCCGTGAGGTTTATTTCCAAATACATTTTTCTTCCGTACAAGATTCATGTTATGAATGAGCATGGATCAGCAGTCATCCCAATGACTGACTCCTCGAGACAGGCCTTATATTTTCATTCTATAGATGAACGATTCATGCGGATTGTTTTGGAGGTGTGATGGCGAAGGTTGAGACAGAATATTTGTTTCAAGTTATTGGTGAAAAAGAAGTTGAACACCGCCTCCTTACGAAGGAATTGCAAGACACGTTGACCCGGTTGAAGGAGAAAGAAGAAGAAATCCACTTTCTGGGGAATCAGCTCCAAGAATTGGCTAAACGGCTTCAGGCCCAGAAAGATGAAGGTACCGGCGAAACCCCGACGAAGACGAATGAGGAGCGCGTGATGGGACATGTGTTGATTGTCGATGACGAGGCGGCCGTGCGAAGTACCCTGCGCGCCGTGTTGGAATCGCAGGGATATACGTGCGATGAAGCTGAAGATGGGGCAATAGCTTTAGCCTACATCGAAAAGCATCATTGCGACCTGGTCATCACGGACAATCGTATGCCAACCTTAAGCGGTCTGGATTTCCTCAGACGACTTGCGGCAAAACCTGATCCGAAACCCCCCGTCATCTTTTTTACCGGAGACATCAGCGAAACAGAAATGGAGGCTGCGATAAAGTCCGGAGCCCGGGCAGTCCTTCAAAAGCCACCGAATTTCGGCGAAATTGTCTCAGCCGTCAAACAAGCCTTATCCAGTTAACACATCGACGCTTTCAACCGCCACAAAACGTCTTTGTCTATTTGCCCAGGCTTTTTCAGTGATTCCACTTTGCCTTCTTTGTGGAGCAAGCTGAGCATATCCTGACAGGTATGATCCAATTCAGCCGTACCGATGTTATGGAGCCCCGCTCGACGAGCGATCTCTTGTTGAGTAATCCCCTGGCCCGTTGCTTCTCCTTCAGGATGACTCTGAAGAACTTCTAGCACAAGATCTTTGAGTTGACTGATAAGGTCACTTCCACGTTGATGAAGGTTCATGGTACCCCCTGCCTTTGTTGGTTTACCCGGCACTCAACTCTTCGAGAATCCCTATGGGGGATGAACATTGTAAAGCTTTTTTCAAATTCACTACAACTGTCAACACCCAAAAGCGCATGCGCAAGGAGGAAAGGGGGCTGTTCAAAAAGGCCCGTGATTTCACCCGCCCAAACCCAAGGGCGCCAAGACGCCCTTTTCCACGGGCAAGGCCGCAGGGCCATTGGCGCGCGGAGCGTACCCGGAGTACATGAGCGCCAACGGAGCGAAGAGCGACAAGTTTGTGAGCCCGAAGACGGCAACGGGTCGAGAACGCCGCTGGCGGACCCTTCGATCTTGCTCAGGACCGGCTTTTTCAACAGCCCTCAATAATTTCACGAGAGCGATGAGGAAGTCCATGAGCACCGAAAAGCGTCAAGAAGATTGAACGTCAGGATGGGAGAACCGTATGATATTGGTATCCTGTCAATGCAATCCTCCGACGGGATCTAGCCTGTTCATTATAATTTTTATTTCAGGCTAGGGTTGCCCAGGGTGAAGCACCTCCAGCTCTGGGCAACTAGGTATCATACGTTAATTTTTTAACCGTATTTTAAAAATCATCGCCATGTCCACCTTGTTTTACTTCTCTGATGCTCCAACTTACAGCTTCCCTGAATCGTTGCAACTGCGGATTGTTTGAATGATCCAACCAAAGGGATTGTTCCAACTCAGCCAATGTTGGATACGCACGAAAGTCCGGGGCTTTACCCAATGCCCACACGAGAGCGGTCTTGACCTGGACATCCACGGTAGGATCGGTCACTAACTCTAAGAAGAGCGGAGTCGGTTGGCTATCTCCCGTCGCAGCCGCAATCTTCCCCAAGCCTGCAGCCGCTGCTGTTTGGAGTTGAGGATCTGCTCGCTTTTGCAAAACCTTGAGGAGGTAGGGTCGCCCACGAAGTGCATAACACCCTAAGGCTCGCGCCGCGACCTTGGCCAACTTCGAATCTCGAAGTTTGTCTACCAACACGGTAAACGCCCTGGGATCTTGAATCTCCCCCAATAACGTCAAGATCAGATTCTTCTGCTTCAGCGGCGTTGTTGGTTTGTTCAACACCTGAAAAAGACGATGAACATGTCCCCATTCAGCTGCCAGGAGGATGGGAAAGTCATAGTGACCAAGAAACTGCCTTATCAAATGTGTCCCCTCCAAAGTACCCATGCTCGCCCCGAAGGAATCCATGGCCGACACACCTTCGACGTATATGAACCGATCCACTTTTATCCACGGGATGAGGTCACCTTTGTAGGCATAAGCGAGCCTGCAGGGCGGTGAGACCGCTTTTTCGCGAACAATGGATTCGGAATCGGACAAAGTAGAGGATGGTTTCTGCTGGGTCGTGTCGGCGTCACATGTAACATGGAGGACTAAATCCTCTTGGGCTTTCGTTTTGGGAAGGACTACGTTATAGCCTAATCGTTCCAAGCGCGTTTTAACGATATCCGCTATGGCGATGATATGGGTCGAGTTCATGGGAGGTTCCAGACTCACTCTGACTTCAACCCGAGAAACTTCAGACAGGCCAGGAGGGGAAACCCTTGAATAACGCAAATCGCTGGTTTGGCCAAACGAATTTGTCCAGAGCGGCGCGATGCAGAACACGACACTTAAAAAATAAATGAGATGTTTTTTCTCTAAGCCAAACATACTAACAATCGGTTACCACAAGGGAATTGGCCCTCCTTAATCACATCTTCACTGGGATCTGCTGCCTTTGGTGAATCAGTTAGCCTAAAAGTGTAACTTCCTACTGTTTTTGAAGACCTTATCTCAACGCCCTAATGATGATTCTGGGTTCTCTCATCTACAGTTCGTAGATTTAGCTAT
>JAYWMS010000332.1:0-12412 GCA_035873215.1 Nitrospirota bacterium
ATCAATGATCTGCGAGGACACGCGCGCCTCCATTGCACCGAATACATAAGAATTCCAAGAAGTCAGTCACGATAACAAGTGGTTGAAAATTAAGTCAATAAAACCCCAAAACTACGGCATTTTCTTGACAGCCTGAAAAGAGCTCTCGTACGATCATTACGTGTTACCGCAGCCGCCTATTCATTATTTTTTCCGTACTTTGACCACCCTCTAGTCCATTATTATGACAACACACTGTTTCCACAACATGTCGTTGAAGAGCGCCTTGTGCGTCACGATATTGATCTGGTCATCCACACTCTGGGCTCACCCTATTGTGGAGCTTCAGGCTCCTCAATGCTTTATTGTTGACACGACCGGCGATCAATATTTTATCGCCAATGCCAACGGGGAACCTGGCCAAGCGGATAACAACGGGTTCATTGCCAAGCTCAATCGAGAGGGAGAAGTGGTCAACCTGCATTTTATTCAAGGGGGGCGGGGCGATACGGTCCTCCATTCTCCCAATGGATTGGCCATGATCGGGACCACACTCTATGTTGCCGATTTGGACACGGTCCGTGGCTTTCATGCGATAAACGGCACTCCGACTGTTACTATATCGCTTCGCCATTTTGGGATTACTGAACTCACGGACCTTGCAGCCGACAATGCGGGACACTTGTATACATTAGACACCACGGGAAATGCGATTTATCGGATTGATACGACTCAGGAACATGTTGTTTCATTAGTCATTCACGATGACCGATTAGCCGGGCCACGAGGGATCGCTGTGCATCCCAAGAATGGAAAGCTATTGGTGGTCAGTCTTGATAACGGCACGGTGCTTGAGGTGGACCAGAAAGGCTCCATCCATGAGATCATCTCGAATTCATTCTTTACGGGAAGATTTCAACATCTTAGTGGGATTGATTTTGACCAGTACGGTAGCATGTATGTCTCTGATTTGACCGCGGGAAAAGTTTGGCGAATACGACCTGACTATAAGATGACGGTCATCGCTGAATTCCTCATATCACCCATTAGCGTCAGGATCGATCGCTCGAAGCATCTGATCATGGTTCCGTACTTGTATGCGAATGGAGCAGAACTGAACGGACTCGAACGACCGGTCAATGCGGGGCAGCCTAAAAAGAAAAAACGAACGTTTGCAGATTATAATCTGGGATGGTTCAAAGGGAATGATTCGGAATGAGTAAATGTATCTATTGCCATGAGCGGAAAGGCAAGCGTCCCTGTCCGGCCCTACAAGGAGTGATTTGCAGCTCATGCTGCGGCACGGCCCGCATCGTCAGTATTACCTGCCCACCCGATTGCATATACCTGGACAGCAATCTTGAGTATCAGCAAAAACGGACAGGGGATGTGTTTGAACAGAGCAGAAAAACCCTCTACCGGAACCTGCTTGAAACCAAGGGAGACAAGGCAGCGGAGGTCTTTTATTTTCTCGAAGCCGTAACCTTCAAACATTTTCATAATCGTCGGGAAGGGCAGGACGGGGAAGTCATCGCGGCCATCCAAGCCCTTCGACGATCGTTTAGCCCCATTCAAATTCCTGAAGGCATGGCGCCCCCATTCACCGAAACCTTGAAGAAGGAATACAAGGCTTTTATGGAAGGCGAAAAAATTGACGAGCAATTCGTCATGGATGTCATCGATGAAGGCTTAACCTTCATCACGCAGTTTTCCGGGGAGGGACTTCGCTCAAGCCGATTTCTCAACGGGCTGGTAGGATTCCTCAAAAGCCAACATCCGGACGTCGCACAACAACTCATCAAACTCAGTGACACAGGCGGCGGGATCATTATTCCCCCCAGCGCCAAGATGGAAGGCCAGGATAGGCCGTTGCTCCATCACTGACTTCCCGACTCAGGATTTTCAAAAACTTGCTCAGCCAAGTAACGGGGATAAGGGAACATACTCCTTCCAACTATTCTCACTGTTTCCTATATCCCATTCCTCTTAACAAATAAAGTCATGTTGCAATTAGAAAATAGCTTTGCTCATTCCGTGACTTTATCAAAGGCCTGTACACACTGCCCCACGCACTCTATTCGATAACTTCTACCGTGATTTCAATACGCTCCAGAGGATTATCCCGAGGATTGCGGGGTTGTTTCACAATCTTTTGCGCCACGCTCAACCCCTGTTCAATTTCTCCAAATACAGTGTATTGCCCATCTAAGTGAGGCGATTTGTCGACCATGATAAAGAATTGGGATCCTGCACTATTCGGATCAGCCGTTCTGGCTGCGGATAGAATCCCAGCTTCATGAGGAATCTTGTTAAATTCCGCAGGCACAGTATACCCAGGCCCGCCCATGCCATAGTATTTTTGTTTGCTGGGATCCTTCGTATAGGGATCACCACCTTGAATCATAAAGCCGGGGATTATTCGATGAAAAATAGTTCCATTGTAGAAACCCGATTTAGTCAGCTTCAGAAAACTGGCAACGTGTTTCGGGGCTAGATCGGAAAACAAGACGATTTTCATTTCCCCAAACTTTGTTTTAATGAGAACCCGCGGAGCCTTTTTCTCTGAAGCCATCTCTTCGGCCACAGTCCATACCTGCCCCCCAAAAGTCGATCCCACGCCCCCAAACGCACCCAGCATCAAGAACAACAAACCAAATCCAACTACTCGATTTACCCATGTCCTTGGCATTCCGGAAACCTCCTTTTTCGTTTATGAGACTGTTGAAAAATTCCGCCAGCGGCGTTCTCGGCCCGTTGTCGTGCTCACGTACTCTCCTTCGACACGCTCAGGACAGGCTTTGTACGCTCCGCGCGCCAACGGCCCTGCGGCCTTGCTGGACGGGCCTTTTTGAACAGCCCCGTATTATGGTATTGTACCAGGTCAGGCCATCATTTTTCAGAATCGGTGAGTGTGGCTAGAGCCTGCTGGGCGGCCTTTTGTTCTGCCACTTTCTTGCTTGGACCAACTCCGTCCCCCTGGATCGTTCCCCGAATTCTGACTTGAACCTCAAACTGCTTATCATGATCAGGCCCTGATTCACGAGTAACATGATAGTCGGGCAATACACCGAATTCCTTCTGACACCATTCCTGCAATTGGCTCTTATAGTCCTGTCGATATTCCGAGACCTTGACCTGTTGTAGATCATGAAGTTCAGGTTTGAACATGGTCAGGACAACTGAACGTGCGGCCCCCAGCCCACCATCCATATACACAGCTGCGATAACAGCCTCCAGGCCATCTGCCAATAGCGAACGCTTTTGACGGCCATGCGTCTGCTCTTCGCCACGACCCAATCGCAGGAAACGTCCTAATTCCAGACGGGTCGCAACTTCTGCAAGCACGGTGCCCCCAACTAACCGAGCGCGAACTTGAGACAATTCGCCCTCCTTCAATGTCGAATATGATTCCGTCAGGTACTCACTGACGATTAAAGCCAAGACGGCATCCCCCAAAAACTCAAGTCGTTCATTATCTTCAATACCGGCATTTTGTTGCCCTTGCAAACGGGACTTGTGCGTCAATGCCATTTCAAGAAGGTGAGGCTTGTTAAACTGATAACCTATCACCCGCTCGAGTCCAGTGGTCGTCATGAAGATCTCTCCGACCTCTTTCATTTGAGGACACCCGAACAACTGTCAGGATGATCATTTGTGGACGCCAACCTTACCGGCAAATTAGGAATTACAACAACGCACATAACGATATTACTCTGCAACTTCAAATTTGGCATGGGCATGGATGAGACAAAAATAAACGGATGACGGAGGAATGATCAAGCAGGAATATTTAAGAAGTTGGGTTATCCTTGTGAATGAGCCGATTCATAGGACCTCATGACTAAACAGGCATTGACCCCCCCGAACCCGAAAGCATTTGAAATCGCAGCCTTCAAGGATTTGGAACGCGCTTGGCCGGGAATGTAATCAAGGTCACATTCAGGATCAGGGTTTTCAAGGTTAATCGTGGGAGGCATTAACCCATGATACAACGCTAAAGTCGTAAATACCGCCTCAATGCCACCCGCTGCTCCGAGCAGATGCCCGGTCATGGATTTAGTCGAGCTCACCGGCAGTTGATAGGCCGCCTCACCAAAGACCGTTTTGATCACGTGCGTTTCAATCTTGTCCGCAAACGTTGAAGTGGCATGAGCATTAATATACCCCACCTCCTCTTTTGAGATCCCCGCATCCTGAATGGCTTTCTCCATACAATCAATCGCACCGCTACCATCATCGGGTGGAGCGGTAATATGAAAGGCATCGCTGGTCATGGCATATCCAACGAGTTCGCCATAGATTCGTGCGCCACGACCACGTGCATGGTCGAGTTCTTCAAGCACGATCACACCAGCTCCCTCACCAATCACGAACCCATCCCGTTCACGATCAAAGGGACGACTGGCATGAGTCGGATCCTCGTTTCGTCTTGATAATGCTTTTGACGCTGCAAATCCGGCTAACGCCAACGGACAGATGGTTGACTCAGCGCCTCCGGCCAACATGACGTCGGCTTCGCCGCGCTTGATAATGCGCATGGCATCACCAATACAATGATTCCCGGTCGCACAGGCGGTCACCGCACATGAATTGGGCCCTTTGGCCCCAAACCGAATCGCTACCTGACCAGATGCCAGGTTGATGATGACCATGGGAATAAAAAATGGGGTGACCCGACCAGGGCCTTTGTCATTCAATACATGATGATAGTGCTCAATCGCCGGCAAGCCGCCTATTCCAGCGCCAATATACACTCCGACACGATCAGCATTGTCGTCCGTGATTTTTAAGGCTGAATCATCCACCGCCTCTTGGCTAGCAGCCACGGCATAATGGATAAAGGTATCCATTTTTTTTATTTCTTTTTTCTCGATGTAAGCAGCCGGATCAAAATCCTTTACTTCACCGGCTATCTGGGAAGGATAGGCAGAGGCATCGAACCGGGTAATGGTTCCAATGCCTGACACCCCGGCTGTCAAAGCTTTCCAGGTTTGAGGCACACCAATACCAAGAGGCGTGACAGCCCCTAATCCGGTGATAACCACTCGTCGCCGGGATTGATCAGCCATGAATCAGGAATGGGGGCAATCAGGTTTTTTCTTTAATGTAATCGACTGCTTGGGAAACTTTTTGAATCTTCTCTGCATCTTCATCAGGAATTTCGACATCAAACTCTTCCTCCAGAGCCATGACGAGTTCGACCGTATCTAACGAATCGGCACCTAAATCCTCTACGAACGAGGCCTCGGGAACGACTTCATCCTCCTCCACACCCAACTGCTCTGCGATAATCTTTTTGATCTTTTCTTCGACGGCCATCGACCTTACTACCTCCTCTGTGGTGTCCATATAAGATGTTACCAGTAATCTCTACCTTTTTTTCTGCGTTACGTCTACCCCATGTACATCCCACCGTTGACATGCAGCACATGTCCTGTCACATAACTCGCCGCATCCGAGGCCAAAAATTTCACTGCCTCCGCCACATCGTTGGCCTGACCTAATCGACCCACCGGGATCTGCTTCAGTAACGTTTCTCGGACGTCACCGCTTAATGCCTGCGTCATCGCGGTCTCAATAAAACCCGGAGCGACAGCATTCACCGTAATGTTACGACTGGCATATTCCCGTGCTATGGATTTTGTCAAGCCAATTACCGCAGCCTTAGACGCCGAATAATTCGCTTGTCCGGCATTTCCCATGACTCCAACGACCGATGCAATATTGACGATGCGGCCATACCGCTGTTTAGACATCGGCATCAGCACGGCCTTGGTGCAATTAAACGTCCCCGTCAGATTGACTTGCAAGACGGCATTCCAGTCCTCTTCTTTCATTCGCATAATCAACCCGTCTCGCGTAATCCCCGCATTGTTGACCAGAATATCAATCCGTCCCCAGTCTTTCATCACACGATCGATGGTGTCCTTTACCCCGTTCCACTCAGATACATTCATCGACAAGGACAACCCCTGACGTCCATGTTGTCGAATCGATTGTAGCGTCTCCTCACAGCGTGCAGCATCCAGGTCAACCACCACCACATCTGCCCCGGCTTGGGCCAATGCACCTGCAATCGCTTGCCCAATTCCTTGGGCCGCGCCTGTCACCAGAGCCTTTTTACCTTCAAGCACCATATCAACGCTTCACCGGTGGTGTTTCAATTAACATCGCACTGCCCGACAGGTTATTGAAAAAATATGCCAGCGATGCTCTTGGCGGACACATGATACGTACACCGTCATGAGTGAAGAGTGTTGGTTCGATTCCAATGATGCCTGAATTTCTTTCACGCCAGACCTCTCACGGTTGATGAAACTGGCCTGGCCCGAGGAAAAGGGCATCTTGGCGCCACGGGGTTTGATATAACGAGGCATTTCTTCAACATAGTTCAGGACAGGTGTTGAACACCCCTGGCGGTTTGTTCCTGTACGTATTGCCCCATGATAACCCTCTGAGGTTCTGAAAAATTGCGTATTCAATAGCCTGCTAGACCTTCGCTCTGACGCGTTGAAGGGTGACATCAAGAGACTCAGGTTCGTGCACATTCAACAAAACCGCATCGGGAAGAATTCGTTTCAGCAACCCCGTCAGGACCGTCCCTGGACCAATTTCTATAAATGTAGTGATACCAAGTTCGCTCATCTTGTGCATGGATTGTTCCCAACGGACGGATGAGGGCAATTGCCGAATGAGTGAGGCACGAATATCTTCGGCATACCGAAGCGGTTGGGCTTCCGCGTTATTGATCAACGGAACCCGCAGGTCAGATAACGACACAGCCGCGACATCCGTAGATAAACGATCCGCTGCAGGGGACATCAACGACGTATGAACTGGGACACTCACGGGTAGGGTCATGATTCGGCGGCAGCCTTTCTTCTTTAATAATTCGTTGGCACGTTCGACGGCTGCTCGCTCACCCGCTATCACAATTTGTCCTGGTGAATTAAAATTTGCCGCGGATACAACGCCCACCGCTCGTGCTTCATCACAGGCATCCTCTACCTGTTCTATCGTCATACCTAAGACAGCAGCCACCATACCGCTTCCCGCAGGCACAGCCTGTGCCATATAGGTCGCGCGCTTGTGCACCAAGTTCACTGCATCCGCGAAGGACAAGCCGCCAGCAGCCACCAGCGCAGAGTATTCACCTAGGCTATGGCCGGCAACAGCTGCAGGTTGGATCCCAGCCTGCTCAACCAATCGAAGAGCCACCACACTCGTCACCAAAAGAGCGGGCTGCGTATACTCAGTCTGATTAAGCCGTTCTGCTGGACCGTCAAAACACAGAGCACCCAGGTCATAACTCAGTATGGCACTGGCCTCATCATACAAATCACGCAGGCCTGGAAAGGCGTCACAGAATGCGCGTCCCATCCCGACTGATTGCGAACCTTGACCTGGGAACAAAAAGCCAATGGACTCGGACATGAGAATCTAAGATATGAGAGAATCTGTCATGATTGTCAATGGGAAAATTTTTTGACCAATACCGAAAATAGGTAATTTAATCGACGATAAACTCTCCCCCATCAACGCAAATCACATTGCCAGTCACCCAATGCGATTTAGGATGGCACAGTAATCCGATGGCTTCCGCCACATCTTTTGTCGTGGTGAGGCGTCCTGAAGGATTTTTGCGCTGCGCCATGGAAATCATATGATCAGAACCAGGAATTTTTCGTAATGCTGGCGTATCCGTGACACCAGCCATAATGGCGTTCGCCGTAATACCAAGAGGCGCTAATTCTAACGTCAATTGTCGAATATGAGATTCCAATGCTGCTTTGGCAGCCGACACGGGACCATAGGTGGACCAGACTCTGGCGCTCCCGGCACTGGTCATGGCAAATATGCGTCCACCCGAGCCAATGAGTCCATTGGCGACGAGATCTTGAGTCCAGTACACCAGGCTATTGGCCATGACATCCAACGTCATGTCTATCTGTGATTTACTGGCTACATCGCCCCCGGCATGTGGGATGAAGGGCTTCAATGTTCCAAACGCCAGTGAATGAAGGAGGACTCGAACCTGTTTCGCTTCACCGGACTTTTGCGTATGAGTCCGTAGGGCATTAAGAACTTCCCCCCGTTTGTCTGAATCAGCAGCATTGACATTGACGAACACCGCGTCTCGCCCTTGGGAACGAATCTCACTCACAATGCGATCCACATTCCCCAGAGTGGATTTTCGATCAAGATGCACTCCAAAAATATTCATTCCCAACGAAGCCAACTCCAATGCAACCGCCTCACCAAAACCACTTGAGGCTCCTAAAATCAACGCCCAATCACCTTCCAAGGGCCGTTCGTCCTTACTCATGATAGTCCTCTCATTGCTTGATATACCGTAAACGATTGTTCGTAGGCTTGCTCAATCATGCGGCCTACAACGGGGCATCGGGCTGGGAAAGATATAGTACATCTGAAGCCATTACGCAAAGCCCTGCGACAAAAACCCTTGGCCTGTGACTAGAAGACTGTCCATGATTAGATTGCGCTACTACGGTTGCGCGGGCTTTGGCAAAATTCTCTGATCCTTTTCGTTACATAGCCCCTACTAATCGCTTCAAATGAGCAAAAATTCTGACTCATTCCGACAAAACCTCACAATGTTCACTAATCTCGGAAAGTCTCCTATGCCCACCGAATGACACCTGACGCCCAGGTTAAGCCAGCTCCGAAGGCAGCTAGCACAATCAGGCTGCCCTTTTTGATCCGTCCCGCCCGAACCGCTTCATCCATCGCTAGCGGAATGGAGGCAGCAGAAGTATTGCCATATCGATCCAAATTGATGACCACGCGATCAGCCGAAATACCGAGACGTTGTCCAACGGCGTTGAGGATGCGAGCGTTGGCCTGATGTGGAATTAACAAATCCATGTCATCAACCGTCAAGCCGTTGGACTCTAAGGCCTCGCGTACGGCCTCCTCCATCGTTTTCACGGCTACTTTGAAGGTTTCATTGCCTCGCATCCTCACATACTGTAGCCGGTCGGCCACCATCGATTCAGATGCCGGAATGTTCGACCCTCCCCCCGGTACACAAATGAGATCTGAGAGTCGTCCATCGGCATGGAGATGCATGGATAGCACACCTTGATCATTCTCTGCCGAACCAACAAGGACTGCTCCAGCTCCATCGCCAAATAAGATACAGGTGTTCCGATCAGTCCAATCCGTGATAGCCGACATCACCTCCGATCCAATTACCAACACATAACGATGCCCCGATTTAATAAAGGCATTCGCGATGGTGAGTGCATACACGAACCCGCAACAGGCAGCGGATATATCACAGGCCGCTGCACGCACCGCACCCAATCGATGTTGTACCAATGAAGCTGTCGAGGGGAGTGGAGAGTCTCCAGTACAGGTTGCGACTAAGATGAGATCGATGTCGGATGGATGGACTTGTGCAGCAGCTAAGGCTTGTTGTGCGGCGGGGACGGCCAAGTCAGAGCATGCTTCTCCTGGGGCAGCCAGTCGACGTTCTCGAATACCCGTTCGCTCCACGATCCACGAATCTGAGGTCTCGACCATTGCCTCAAGGTCGGCATTGGTCAGCACCCGTTTGGGGACATAGGAACCTGTTCCCACAATCCGGCTATTCATGCTCACGCCATTTGGGGACTGGGGGACTCGGGTTTAGCCAAAGTCTCAGCGATATCTTCACGAATCGATTCGATTAAACGATCATCGGCTAGAGCCTGTGCACGGAGGATGGCATTCTTAATCGCCTTGGCTGAGGATCGTCCATGACAGATCATGCTGATACCGTTCACACCTAAAAGCGGCGCACCCCCAAATTCGGCATAATCAGTCCGTCGCCGCAACCGCATCAACGGACCGGTCAGGAAGACCAACGACAAACGACCTAATCTCGTATCCATCACTTCACGCATCAGCATCTTTTTCATGGCATCTGCCAATCCTTCAGAGATCTTGAGCGAAACATTGCCAAGAAATCCATCACACACAATGACATCGGCCGTCCCGCTAAACACATCGCGCCCTTCCAGGTTACCAATAAAATTCAGCGGACTTTCTCGAAGCAAGCGGAATGCTTCCTTGGTCGTTTCAGTTCCTTTGGTATCCTCTTCACCAATACTCATCAGACCGACACGAGGATTCTCAATTTTCAGAAGATGCTGGCCGTATTCATGACCCATGATGCCGAATTGATAAAGGTTGCGGGCCGTGCAATCAACAGTGGCTCCGACATCCAACATCACCGCCGTACCTTTCAATGTGGGTAACGTGGCAGCGATCGCTGGACGCTCAACGCCTTTGATGGTACCCAACAATAAAAAAGCAGACACCATCGTGGCACCAGTGTTGCCGGCACTCACTACAGCATCCGCCTCACCGGACTTCACTAACCCGGTGGCTACCCAAATCGAGGAGTCGCGTTTTTTCCTTTTCACCTGGGTCCCAGATTCTTGCATGCCGACTATTTGAGAGGCATGGTGCACCCCTATACGAGAATCCGTGCAATTGAGACGCATGAGCTGTTCCTTGATTTGGTCTTCCTGACCAACCAGGATCAACTCAACATCACGCTCCTTCAGCGCTTGGAGAGCTCCTTCCACAATAGGAGCGAGCCCGTGATCTCCTCCCATCGCATCAACGGCAATTTTCATGGATTTTGGATTGTCCGCTGTTTGGGGCGAAAACCGGAAGGCCTAGCCTTCTTCGGTAGCAATGATGGCTTTACGCTTGTAGTATCCGCAAGACAAGCAGGTTCGATGAGGAAGCATTTTTTCGTGACATTGAGGACAAACCGAAAAGCTGGGTGGGACGAGCCTTAAGTGTGACCGTCGTTTATCCCGCCTGGCTTTAGAATGACGATGTTTTGGATTTGCCATACTCTTTCCTCAATTCATTTTTACAATAACACTCAATGGGGCACTTCATGAATCTCATCATCAAGATGACGGTGATGACTCAGATGACTTTACCAAATTACGCAGGACAGAAAAAGGGGAAACAGTGTCCATGTGGGAACAGCTGCACTCTTTCACGTTAAGATTTTCTCCACACTGATTGCAAAGGCCTTTACAATCCGAAGCACAGAGGGGCTGCATGGGAACGGATAAGATTACTTGTTCCCGAAGCATTTCTCCGAGCACGACACATTCGTCCTCTATGCCATATACCTCTAATTCATCAGCGGGGGCGTCAGATGCTTGTTGCGGGCTATTGGGGGCTAGCGAAGGCCCATTTTCTCCAGCCAGGAACACTCCTTCAAATGGCATTCGGAAGGGCTTATCAAACTGACTGAGACATCGAACACAATCTAATCGAAGAGTCCCTACTAACTCTCCTTGCACCATCACATCCGCGTCGGCAACGTTCAAGCAAGCTGAAACGGTAAAATCATTCTGAGTGGCGGGATCACTTTCATCAAGGAACAACTCCCCACGCATCACCTGTTGGGTGATTTCCAGTCCTTCCTCAGGGATATCCGCGATATGGAACCGAAGCGAGGCCATTCAATTTTCCCCTCGCCGACAAACACTCACCGCCGAATAGCGGATCACTTGTCTCAAGCCCGCATTCTTGATTCAACCATAGGAGAATGGGCTACAACGCACAACCAACGTTATCGTTGTTCTTCAGCAAAAGCCAATAACGCAATACTTCTGGCCCGTTTGATGGCAATGGTCAACTTTCGCTGATGGCGCATACAATTGCCAGATGTCCGCCGTGGAATAATCCGGCCCCGCTCAGTCAAAAAGTTCCGCAGCAGGGGCACATCTTTATAATCCATAGGGGTTTTCTCGTGACAAAATCGACAGACCCGACGCCGTTGAAAAAGCCTACCTCGTTCCACGTAATCTTCTCCTCTTGGGGGAAATTAAGAATATTCCCCGGTTTCGAAATGTGGCTCCGCAGAGTATTCCTCTTCGACCACGGAGTCGCCGCTCATTCCCTGTCTTTTGGGCATAAACGTCACGGATTGTGCAATCACTTCATGCTTACTCCGGCGTTGGCCATCTTCGGTTTCCCACCGCCGCTGCTGTAATCGGCCGTCAATGACCGCTCCGTCACCCTTACTCAAATATTGACCGCAATGCTCAGCTTGCTTCCCGAACACCACAATATCTATGTAGCACACTTCTTCTTTCTGATCATCCGCCTGGCGAAACCGACGGTTAACCGCCAATCCAAAATTCGCGACCGGGGTTCCACTCGGAGTATACCGTAATTCAGGGTTCCTGGTCAGATTCCCAATTAGGATGACTTTATTAAACCCCGTCACCGGCAGTCTCCATTCCATCAGAAGCAACTGCCACAGCAGGGGCAGTCTCCCTTCCATCAGCAGCAGCTGGCACAGCAGAGGCAGTCTCCCTTCCATCAGCAGCAGCTGGCACAGCAGAGGCAGTCTCCCTTCCATCAGCAGCAGCTGGCACAGCAGAGGCAGTCT
>JAYWMS010000361.1:0-3729 GCA_035873215.1 Nitrospirota bacterium
CAACGAAAAAAAAGGACGGAACATATGGCACCCGGCAAAAAAAAATAAAAATATGAAAAAATCGCCTAATCCTGATAGAAGCGTCAGTATCCCTTTTGGTGCACATGCCATGATACGACATCTTGCGCCTGGAATGGAGCAAGATTCTACGGAAAACTACAATGCCAAATTTTTCGCACGGGACCAAGAAAAAGGCAAACCCTTACCTCAGACCGACAAAAACTTTTTCAAGTTTTGGCCACCAACACTCTTTGCTTTTACAAGCCTCTTCTTCGAAACCACAGGAGCCTATGCACTCATTTCAAGAAATCCATGGACACCAAGAAGTCCTAACTGGTACAAGGCTGTTAACTCCTCTGCACTGGAATGGAGAATTGGAATTTACAAGAAATTCTCCGAAGAACCTAAATTTCGACAACTCATTTTAAATTCAATTCCACAACGCAATCTTGGATCTAGAGAGGAAGCTCAAAAAACAAATTATGCCGAATTAGCAAAGGTTCTTAAACTCGAGGATAAGACTCCAACATTTTCAGTCGTATCAGATCCCGATGAATTCAAAGATTCTTTAAAAGATGCCACCTCGATTTTCCCTAAAATTTTAAATAGGGCTTGGGATTTAATAGAAAAAAATAGATCCCTCTCGTCTTGCTGACCCCCTTGATATTTGGAACGGAGACGACTCGCTATTTGAAAGTTTTTGGACCCTTCATGCTGTGGCAGATGCCGCTTGTCTAGGTTGGGGAATCCGAACTGTGGATGAAATTAACCTGGAGATGAAAAGCGATGAGATGAAGAAGAAGTATGATGGAGAGGTTGCCCCAACATTGGCAGAGGATTTCATTAGCAGCCTTTTAGCAAGCACTGGCAATCTTGCCTTCATATCAAACGACAGATGTCGTATCTGCCCAAACGACATACACCCCAAGTAGGTCTTAGTCTTGGTACAGGCAGTTACTCCCTTGCCTGGCACCGCTCGGCCATTAGTGTAAATTGGTGCACAGACGCGCGGGAACTGTGGGAAGATGAAGCGACTTTGTCGCCCAAGGGAAAGAACACTTCTAATTCTACTCACCTAGATAACCAACTTACCATTCTTCTTTTGCCTTGGCCCCTGAAAATTCTCTCTCGAGACTTCTCATCACAACAATATGGTGATAGGCGTTTTTTTCGATTCAAACCAAGAGAACAGGACAAAGCCGCAGATTTTCTGGTCCGTAGAAAACTCGACCGAATCATCAAAGAAGCAAAGGATGAAACTGAACATATTGATATGGTAATTCTGCCGGAGTCAGCAGTATGCGACTCCACCCGTAGCGAAATGGAAAAAATATTGCGACGGTGGAATGTTTCCACTTACATCACAGGGGTTCGAGTTGGTGAACTACCAGATGGCACGCCAACTGACGAGGAGAACCCTGGGACACTAGGCAACCAGCTGTGCCTTGGGTATACGTCCAAAGAAAATCACAAACCCAGAACCAACAACGGTTTTCAACATGTCTGGTATAAAAAGCACCACCGTTGGAAACTAGACAGTTCCCAAATTAAGACATATGAGCTTGGCGGACAACTAGCACCCGATAAAGACCATTGGGAAGATATTGAAATCAGGGAGCGAGAAGCCGTATTTGTGAATCTCCGTTCCCGACTTACCCTATGCCCAATTATCTGTGAGGACCTCGCCCGCCAGGAATCGCTATCAGAATTAATCCGTGCTGTAGGCCCATCACTCGTCATCAGTTTATTAATGGATGGTCCGCAACGGAGAAACCGATGGTCTTCCCAGTATGCGAGCTTTTTCGGAGATGACCCAGGAAGTTCAGTACTTACATTGACTTCCATGGGAATGGTTGATTAGGTGGAATTCTGGAAATGGTAACGCCTCCCGATCAGTGGCCCTCTGGTCTGACAGAACAAATAGAACCTAGGAAATCGTACTCGAAGAAGGTGCCGTAGGCATTATACTTAGCCTAAACATTGTCGACGCTAAAGAAACGACCATCGATCAACGAAAGGAGCCAACCTCCACCACCTCCTTGACACTCGGTGCGAGGGTTCAAGTATATATGCCAGATAAATAAGTGATTAAATTTTTGCCATAATACATAAATCTCACTTCACCTTCTTAAAACTATAGAAGTTCTCCAGCATCTAAGTGGAATTTCGTGGGTGAACCCAAGAGATTTTTTAATGGGCACGGCATCCCTTTTTTCCCCCAATACTCGAAGAATAAGCGAACGAACGATCAAACATGTCGATAAGAGGATTAGGATTATGGTGAAGTGGAATTTTGGTACTGCTAAGGGGTGAGCTGTTCAACCATCACGAAGGGATGGTTGAACTTACAACTTGGCTTCAACCAGAGCAAAGACTTTCTCCAATGCTTGAGGTAACCCAGCAGGATTTTTCCCGCCGGCCTGGGCCATGTCTGGACGGCCACCGCCGGAACCGTCGACTTCCGTGGCCATTTCTTTGATGAGATCACCGGCTTTGATTTTTTTTGATAGGTCTTTGGAAACAATGACCAGCAAGGAAACTTTATCCTCGGCGACGGAGCCCAACGCGATCACACCTTCCGGCACCTTATTGCGCATTTTGTCTGAAAATAGACGCAGCTCCTGCATGGATAACCCGTCAGCTCGCTGCACATGGATTTGCACACCTTTCACCTCGCGAACATCGGCATCGGAATTCCCAGTCCCTTGATCCATCATCTTGAGCTTAAGTTGTTCAAGCTCCCGTTCCTTCTCTTTTAATTGCGACACCAATTTACGGGTCTTGGTGAGAACATCCGAAGGGCTCGTTTTCAACAACTCAGCCATTTCACGAACTTCGGACTCGATCTTCTTGGTATGATCCAGCGCACCCACACCTGTCAGGGCTTCGATGCGCCGCACACCAGCTGCCACGCCACCTTCGGAAATAATACGAAACGTGCCGATTTCACCCGTCGCCTGACAATGGGTCCCCCCGCACAATTCCTTACTAAATTCACCGATCCCCACGACCCGGACATTTTCACCATATTTATCACCAAAGAACGCCAATGCTCCGGCCTGTGTGGCCTCTTGAATGCTCATCACATTCGTCTGGATCGATGTATTCTTCCGGACTTGTTCATTCACCAACGTTTCAATTTTATCAATGTCACTGGGACGCAGGGGTTTTGAGTGTGAAAAATCGAATCGTAATCGATCCGGATCAACAAGCGATCCATGTTGTGTCACATGAGGCCCAAGGACCTCACGAAGGGCCGCATGCATCAGATGAGTGGCTGTATGATTCCGAGCGGCATCCTTCCTTGTCGTCCTATTGACTGTCGCCGCCACCTGCTCCCCTTTCCTCACACGACCTTCTACGACCTTGCCCTTATGAAGGAATACCGTGCCACCAACTTTTGTGGTCTCATGAACCTCTATACGCCCCGTAGGCCCGACCAAGGTGCCTTGATCACCGACTTGTCCACCGCCTTCGGGATAGAATGGTGTAAAATTCAATACTACCTCGACCGCCTCTCCCTCACTCGCCGCATCCACCAATTGATCATTCTTCACTATACCTTGGACCAAACTATCGGACTCCAACACCTGATACCCTAAAAATTCCGTAGGCCCACATTGTTGGATTAGCTCGGCGACAATTGGTTTTTCGCCAACCAGGCCAAAAGACCCTGCATTTCGAGCACGCTCGCGTTGTTCCTCTAAGGCACGTTGAAACCCTTCCAGG
>JAYWMS010000379.1:0-5757 GCA_035873215.1 Nitrospirota bacterium
TACCCCTTCTCATAATCCTCCAGAAGACGGTGGCATCAAATACAATCCTCCACACGGTGGTCCGGCCGATACCCACGTGACCAACTGGATGGAGGAGCGCGCGAACGCGTTCCTTACCGATGACCTGCGTGGGATTATGCGGATCCCGTATGAGAAGGCTCTCCACGCTGCTACGACAAACCGACACGATTATGTCGGTTCTTATGTTGGAGATCTTGGCGCCGTGATAGACATGGAGGTGATCCGCAGCGCAGGACTGGCCATTGGGGTAGATCCGCTAGGTGGTGCGGGGGTGGCGTATTGGGGGCCCATCAGCGAGCGTTACGGTTTCGACGTGACCGTGGTTAATGATTCTGTGGATCCGACCTTTCGCTTTATGAGCGTGGACTGGGATGGGAAGATCCGAATGGACTGCTCATCTCCTTATGCCATGGCTGGACTGATTGCCATGAAAGATCGGTTCGACATCGCCTTTGCCAACGATACCGACCACGACCGACATGGGATCGTCACACGCAGTGCGGGGCTTATGAATCCCAACCACTATTTGGCCGTGGCTATTTCTTATCTCTTTACACACCGTGCGGACTGGCGAGAGGCTGCGGCAATCGGAAAGACGGTGGTGAGTAGTTGTATGCTCGATCGAGTCGCTGTGAAACTGGGACGAGGTCTCGTTGAAGTGCCAGTGGGGTTCAAATGGTTCGTCGATGGGCTCCTTGATGGGTCCCTTGGTTTTGGGGGAGAAGAGAGTGCCGGGGCGTCCTTTCTTCGTCGTGAGGGGACGGTATGGACGACAGATAAAGACGGTATCATCCTGGATCTTTTGGCAGCAGAAATGATGGCTACAACAGGGAAGGATCCTAGCCAGCTCTACCTCGACCTCACAAACGAGCTGGGAGTTCCAGTCTACGAGCGGATCGATGCCGTGGCTACCCCAGAGCAAAAGGCTATTCTCAAACAACTCTCGCCCCAGCAGATCCAGGCTTCCGAATTAGCTGGAGAGAAGATCCAAGCTACCCTGACGGCAGCGCCAGGCAATAGTTGCGCTATTGGGGGGCTCAAAGTGATTACTGAGAACGGCTGGTTTGCCGCCCGCCCATCCGGCACTGAAGATGTCTATAAGATTTATGCCGAGAGCTTTAAAGGAGAAAACCATCTCCGGCAGATTCAGGAGGAAGCGCAGACTCTTATTTCAAAGGTCTTAGGATCTGCCCCCGCAATGTAGGAAGAGTTAAAAAAGGTATTGCCCACTTAAGCCAGTAATTGGACTAAGAGGAACAACCCCATTTTACTGGACCAATTCGGTTCCGTGCATTCGAATGAACAGCTCCCAATCAAATGGTTTTGGTCCCACGGCATGCAGGGGAATTGGCTGAACGGTTCCGGGGTCTCGGTACGCTAACATGCATCCGATGACCTTTTCGGGTTGTTCGACCAAACGCCGAATGGCTTCGTAGGCTATGTGTTGAGCCATGGTTTTGTCCACTGGAGTAGGAGAGGCCCCTCGTAGGGTATGGCCAAGAATAGTGGCCTTGGTCGCCACTGAGAGGGGATAAGACCCGGATCTCGTTTGTAGATGGGTCCACTGGGAAATCCTACTGGCTACATAGTCCACCAGGCCGTGGACCCCACCCTCTGGATGATGGCGGTGAGGCGTGCGTTCGGCCACAACTATAATATGGCTTTTGTTCCGGACCCCCAACGTCTGTTTCAGTGTCCCCAGAATAACCTCCTCTATATACCCATCAGGATCAGGATGTTCATTGACCAACAATCCCTCAGCTCGTGCCTGGTACGCACACATTAACGCCAGGTGACCGGATCCTGCCCCCATGACCTCCACGAAAAACACACTTCCCATTGCTGCACTGGTCGCTTTTAGGGACTCGATTGATTGGTTTGCCAGGGCGACAGCCGACTGGAGCCCTAGTGAAGTTGTCCCGGCGATATTGTCGTCGATCGAGCCAGGAATTCCCACGACCTGTACGCCAAACCGTTCATAGAGGGCACGAGCCCCACGCAGGCTTCCGTCACCTCCCATCACGATTAACGCCCCATCCTCCATGTACGGTTTGAGATGATGAACGGCTGCCAGTTGAGCCTCCTCATCTTTAAAATCTTCAAACCGGCTGCTTCCAATCGGGCTGCTGGCGTGATTACTCATTCCCCGCGTGTCCTGCTCCGTCACTAACTCAATCCAATTGTTCGCCAAACCCAGAAATCCATGTTGCACGAAATAGACTTCGATGCCCAATCGGTTCCCTGTCACGCGGAGTTCCTTCAATGCCGCACCGGCTCCAGCAAAATCCCCACCGGATACCAAGGCGACAAGCCGCCGAATTTGACGTGGTTTCAGGGTGACCTTCCCACGGCGGTCTTGTTCCACCGTCATCCAGGCCTCGCGGGCTGCCCGTTCTCGTTCTGAAAGACCGACTGCCGTGGAGTACCCGGACAATTGCCCATGCTCAAACGTGAGGAGCACGACGTTGTCCTGTCCTTCCTTATAGCCGCCAAATTCTGAAAAGGCCTCGCTGAAAGGACGAGGATCCAGAAAAATTAATAGCGCCCGCAGTGTGGAGCTATGCGTATACAAACACAGGACTTTTCCCTGGTGGTTCTGGCCCAATTGATGGAACCCATCGACCAACTCCACATAGAGTTCAAAGAACGAATGGCCTCCCGGATAACTATACAGCGGATGTTTTATCAAACGCTGGGCCGTCTTCGTATCGACTCCAAAGGCCTTGGCCGCTTCTTCGATTTCCGCGGTTTTCTCAATACCGGTGGCCCATCCGAAGTCTTGTGATTCTATAGCACATTCAATGATAGGTTGGGTCGTCTTGGCTGTTTCGGGTGCCAGGATGGAGACCACCCGTTCAAAGAGCTGACGAGTATTGGGACTGTTGCTCACCATATGTACAAAGGATTCCGAGTCCAGGTAATTATGCAGGTGGAGGAAGTCCAGTTGTTTTCCTACCAGGCCTAGGATTTGGGCAAGGGCGGCACCGATTGCCTCAGCCTTGGGAATTCCCTGTTCAGGGTCAAGAACATTGCTGAACCGGCGACCTACACGAAACTTCTTACTGTCCATCTGCGACACTCCATGTCGCATGGTCAGAAAAAGAGTGCGGCCGCTTAAATCCCGAGGCATCAACCAATACCGATCGTTCCCTATGTCCAGCACGATTCGACCTTCAGCCAAATTGGGAGTCATATGCTCTCGTGGCACGATAGCCACGGGACGACGTCGTATTGGTTTTTGGGTGGCTCCGATTGGTGCTCGAAATAAGGAAGAAAGCTCGCCTTGGGCGAGGAGCTGATTCCATGCAGCGAAAAACACTAAATCATCTCCCCCGCATTCTTGTTGAATCAGCGTGTGTCTTGCGTTTCTATATGCCGCTGCATTTGCAAAACCGACTTGGGCATTTTGGACAAAGGCTCTTATTGCCGCCATGGCCTCTCGAGCACGTTGTGGGCGATCTCCCGATACAGCTGGAGGGGGAGGAAGCTCCGCCCTCTCCACGGGCGGACGTCGGGCAATCGCTTCTCCGTAGGAGAGAAGACCGTCGATGGTCACAAAATCCAGTTTTTCCCCTTCCGCATTCATCCTTCACCTCATTAGCCCGCCCAGCCGTCAACCGGCCGAACGGGGGAAATTATTTATAGGGAATGTTGAAAAATGGAATCAGCGGCTTTTTTCAACACCCCCATTATGAAAATTTTCAATTATTCAACAGACCCTTATCCTAATGTGTTCCTGCTCTGTCGTAAACAGGGGGCCCGACGATGAACTCCTGATCGATCTCGAGCCGCTTTGATGCTTCTGGGACCCGCCAATCCCCTGTCCTCTATTACGTTATGGTGGTCCAGAAAAATTGGACATCTGGAAAATAGACTTTCACCTTTTCATCGTTGTTCGCAAAGTGTGGATGACGAGGCCCCCAAGCAGAAGTCAGATTCTGAATGAGGCTTTGTTGATGCGTCCACGGGGGCACAGGAGATTTTTGACCATGGGTGAATCGGAAGGTGGCTGCATCTTTTGTCATTCGCTATGGTCACTGTACCCAACTTCATCGACCCATTTGCAATAACACTAAAATTAGCCATAATTCCTCTTCCACGGAAGGACTTATGCAAAAGACACGAATCATCTGTACGATCGGACCGGCTACAGAATCTTACGAGATGTTGCGCAAAATGTATGATGCCGGCATGAACATTGTTCGTTTGAACATGTCCCATGGAGACCAGGATTCTCACGCGAGGGTGATCAAATACATCAAGACGCTCAATAAAAAGGTCCCGTTTCCGATCCCGATTCTCCTGGATACGCAAGGCCCTGAAATTCGAACAGGGGACTTGTCCAACGATCTCAATTTACAGCAAGGCACGATCGTTTCTCTCACCGCACGAGGGCCAGAGGATGTGGAGGAAAGTTCCATTCACATCAACTACGCCGATCTCATGGAGACGGTGAATGTGGGAGATAAAGTTACGGTGGACAATGGGTTGATCAACCTTGAGGTCCTGGAAAAAAAAGATCGGCTCATGCAGTGCCGTGTCCTTGATGGGGGTGTCCTGAAAAGCAAACGGCATGTCAATTTACCAGGAATCCGTGTCAATCTCCCGGCGATTACTGCAAAGGACGAAAAGGATATCCTGTTTGGCATCGCAGCGGATGTGGATTTTATTGCCCTGTCTTTTGTTCGAGAAGTCAAAGATATCCGGCAGCTAAAACAACTCATGGGCAACAAAGTGGGAAAAATAAAAATTATTGCCAAAATTGAAGATCAGGAGGGGGTTCGGAACCTGGAAGACATCATTCGTGAGTCGGATGGCATTATGGTGGCTCGTGGAGATTTGGGAGTAGAAATCAACCTGGAGGATTTGCCGAATGTGCAACGCAGAATTGTTCGCCTCTGCGCGGAATATGGAAAACGCGTGATTGTCGCGACCCATCTCTTGGAATCGATGATTCATAATCCGATCCCCACCCGCGCCGAGGTGACTGACGTGGCCAACGCGGTTTATGAAGAAGTCGATGCGGTGATGTTATCTGGTGAAACCACGGTGGGGAAACATCCGCTTAAATGTGTTGAGCATCTGCGAAAAATTGCCATCAAAACCGAAGCGATTCCAGGTTTGCAATTTGCGAAACAATTAAAACCGACACAAGACAAACAGCAATTGGCTATCGCTGCGGTCCAGCTCGCTGAAGGGTTGCAAGCCAAAGGGATTGTCGTGATCACGAGAAGAGGCATCATGGCCGATTTCGTCTCCAATTGTCGTCCCTTTTCCACCAACATTTATGCCTTCACCAATGTGAGTCAATCTCGTCGCACCATGACGCTCAATCGGGGAGTGTTTCCCTTCCGGATCAGTTTTAGTTCAGATCCTGAAAAAACGTTGCAAACCGCATTTAGGATTTTAAAAGAACGTGAACATTTCAAAACCGGTGAAAAAGTCGTGATTATCTCAGACGTGTTGGCTCAACAACGGGTCGATTCCATTCAAATTCGAGAAATTCCATAAGGCAAAGCCGTTTGGTCAAAAAACGGGTCTGTCAATTTCTGGCCACCTCAGGTCCTGCCATGCCACAGTTGGTAACCGCTAATTTTACGCCGCCTAGTAAAGCATTTGAAGCAAGGCCCACAAGGTCATAGTGGCAACCACTCGATGCCAAAGCAGTTAGAAGGATTGTTCTCTTCTTAAGCAGTAACCCAATAATTCCGTATCAGCTGCTCTAGCCAGTAAGAC
>JAYWMS010000489.1:0-2553 GCA_035873215.1 Nitrospirota bacterium
TTGTATCGCTTGCTGATTTCGCCGATGGCGAAGGCCTTACAGAGTGTGGAGTATTTGGGAATCATTCCTGATGGGGCGCTCCATTTCCTGTCATTTTCAGCCCTCAAAACCGATCAAGGGTATTTGATCGATCAATATCCATTGTTTTATTCACCCTCGGCCTCCGTGCTGGAGTATACATTTGCCAAGCGCAAGTCCGAGAAAACCACTAAAGTCCTTGCGGTGGGGAATCCGGACTTGGGAAATTATAACTATGATCTGCCCCTGGCAGAGTTGGAAGCAAAAAGCATCAAGTGGAACTATCCCGACATAGATATTCTCACGGGACCCAAGGCGACAAAGGAGTGGTTTGTCGAAAATATCTCGAAATACGGTATCATTCACTTGGCGTCGCATGGCGAATTTGATGAAGTCAATCCGTTGTTTTCTTCCCTGTGGTTTGCATCGGATAACCCGGACAATCGGCGGCTAACGGTCAAAGAAATTTTTGGTTTGGAGATTCGAGCGGATCTTGTGACGTTGAGTGCCTGTCAAACGGGACTCGGAAAATTGGAAGCCGGTGAGTTGATCGGCCTCAATCGAGCCTTCATTTATGCGGGGACTCATGCATTGGTGTCGGCTTTGTGGCGTGTCGATGATCTTTCGACCGCAGTGTTGATGAAACATTTTTATCGCAATTATGTCACAATGGATAAAGCCAAAAGCTTGCGACAGGCCCAACTGCTCGTGAAAAAAAAGTTCCCGCATCCCTCATATTGGGCAGGGTTTAACCTAGTCGGCGATTATCAGTAGCAGACCTTGTGTAATTCCTTAACCGTGAGCCGTATTCAGGGGGCTTTATGGAAAATAGGGTTTCCCTGTAGACGGAGCATCGTATGCTGCTCTTGACTGCCGTCATTCCGGTAGGTTGCCACCTGGAATCCATCCGAAACCAGCAAGATGGATTCCCGATTAACGATGTCGGGAATGACTCAAATTGCATGTGAATCATTTATCATCAAATGAGGCGTGTATGAAAATAAACCAATCGTTCTTTTTATCGCTTATTTTGGTTTGTATATTATTCCCTACACTGTCTTTTGCGGAGACGATGTATGCCAAAAGAGGTGGAACCAAAGTGACAGCCGCGCCGTCCCCGACCTCCAAAGTCGTGGGAACCTTAAATGTTGGTGATCGAGTGCAAGTCCTCAAAAAGGACGGAAGGAAATACCAGGTCAAACTGTCCAATGGTCGAACGGGTTGGGTGTTCAAGTTCAAATTGACTGCCAGCAAGCCTGCAGGGAAATCCAAAGGTGGAAGTGGCTTGTCAGCGTTAACTGGGAGAAGCACTATTGCGGCACGAGAGGCGAGAGCGGGTGGCAGCATTCGCGGACTGAAAGAAACGACCGCCAACTATGCCAAAGGAAAACATATCGATCCGGCCCATCAACGTGCCGTCGATGACATGGAGGCTCGTGTTGTCACGATAGCAGAATTAGCTGCATTCCAACGTGAAGGCGGACTTGGAGAATATTCAGGAGGTGCCCAATGAAACGACTAGTGCTCATGACCATTGTGTTCCCGTGCTTCCTGACCATCATGGCGTTTGAAAGCTTTGGGTTTTTTGATGAACTGCTCAAGCCGAAACCGCAAAGTGGGAAAACCCAGGCGGATCAACAAGAACAACCCGATTTACTTGATGGATTGGGTGGGATTTTTGGCGTCAAGAAAAAAGATATTGATCTTTTTAAAAAGGGGTTAGGCGTAGTGCAAGCGCTTCAGCCTATCGGGGAAGAAGAGGAAATCACCCTTGGACAGGCCGTGGCCGTCGAGGCCTTTAGCCGGTTCGGTGGGGAGTATCATGATGAAAGGCTAACTCAATACCTGAATCTCGTTGGGAAAACTATCGGCGAACTATCCGACAGACCCAATCTCAATTATCAGTTCGCGATTTTGAATAGTCAGGAGCAAAACGCTTTTGCCGCACCCGGTGGTTATATCTTTGTGACAATAGGGTTACTGAAGACGCTCAAGAACGAAGCCGAACTCGCTGGGGTATTAGCCCATGAAGTGGCTCACATCACCCAAAAACACATGCTCGAAACCATTCGCCGTGGCGCTTTGTTGGCTAATGTGTCGGAATTATCTTTAGCCGCCATGAACAAAAATCCGCAAATGTTTTCGAATGTTATCGACGAAATCACGGACAAACTCTTTACCAAAGGTTTGGACAAGGACAAAGAATTTGAAGCCGATGTGTATGGTGTCGAGTTTGCCTATCGCGCTGGGTATAACCCCAAAGGGCTTCAGGATTATTTGCGAACTCTCCAAAGCCAAGAAGGCCATGCGCAATCAAGATTCTTTACCACGCATCCCTCAACCGTGGAGCGTATTGACAAGATCAACGGTTTAATCGGGCAATTTGCGGATGGCAAATCGTTCCCGGTTTTAACGAAGCGGTTTCAGGCGTATATGGGAGCGTGAGGGAAGAAGTGTGTCGCGTGCTTGAAATAAGTAACTGATCGATGGCCAGTTTTGGCTTCAGGATGGGCATTTCTCATCCTAACCTTGGGC
>JAYWMS010000504.1:0-1576 GCA_035873215.1 Nitrospirota bacterium
ACCTTTGGCCTCTCTTCATCTAGGAGTGTATATTTTCCAACGTGAGGCCTTATTTCAGTTTGCCGCATGGCCGACTGGAGCCTTGGAAGACATTGAGAAACTTGAACAATTACGTGCCCTAGAGTACGGTTTGCCCATTCAAGTCTGGGAGACAACTGAAGCCTCTCTTCGCATTGATACCCCTGAAGATCTCATGAAGGCAAATCGATCTTGGCATCGTCATACGGTCGGATCATAATAGAGCCATTATGGGAATGTTGAAAAAAGCCGCCAGCGGCGTTCTCGCCCTTTTGCCGTGCTCACGTACTGTGAGTACGCTCCGCGCATCAAACTGGCTGCGGCCTTGCCCGTGGAAAAGGGCGTCTTGGCGCCCCTGGGTTTGGGCGGGTGACAAAGCAGACATTTTTGACCATTCCCGTCGGTTACTGATGTCGATTTTCCCTAGGACATTTATTGGCCATGTGGGAGAAATATTCAACGGGCCCTTGAGTAATGAAGCATACTCGCTTTCCCAAAGATCTGGATATGCAGAAGGCATGTTGAGAAGGTATACACCTCGGTCATGGACTATTGAATTTTCCAGGTTCATATTAATATCGAATTCCCCCGGGATTGGGATGTGGTCAGGTGTGTTGATCCAAATATGTCAGAATTAGCCGAGCGTCAGCAATGGGATCCGTAGACATCGGCACCTGATCCCGTTGTGTGACTTTGGTCAGGAGCCGTTGTGCGACCTCCCTTACCCACAGCGGGAACTCCTCGTCTTCCTGGATCTTTCGGAGTTGATGCATCGCGTCGGCAGGTGGCGCGCTCACTCCACTCCGTTCCATCCGGTTTTGTGCACCCAGCGCGACGGCTCGCCGCGCGCAGACCCGAGCCAGTCCATCATTACCCTCTCGGAGTCCGGTCGCTGCCTTGGCAAGTTCCTGCTCGATCTGTTCCCTCCAGTTCATGATGATTTGGGCGCCGCGCGTCGTCGGTACAGTTCCCCACGGGTAGCAATCCGGTGGATGTTCACGACTTGGTCTTCCCGATCAATGGCGTAAAGAATGCGCCAGTCTGCAACAGCATACTGTGAGATGCCAGGCAAATCCGGTGCAAAGGGTTCATGCCGCAGGTTTTCGGCATTCGAGGCGAGCCACTTGGTTTTCTCAAGTAGACGTTGTGCGATGCCTTGCTCGATGGGGCGCAAGTCATCAATGACCGAAGGCAGGTAGGCAACTCGATACCAGGCCATGTCTTCTTACCACCGAAGGCCGAGGGTTTCGGCGATGTCATCCCCGGTGACCCGTTCTGATGAAGCCAGAGATTCCTTTAAGCGAGCACGGACTGTCTCGTCCAGGGGTAACCCTAAATCGGGATCTCCCAGCAACTCACACAACCGGTCGTCGACTATGCCATTCACTAATGCCTTAAAATCCTTCTGTGACAGTTCTGAAAAATTCATTGTATATGCTCCATTCACACTGGGGATAAGGCCATCTAATCTTGGTTGGTCAGCGAATGAACGCCTCGGTGATCATACGAGGTGGAAGAGAATAAAAGCAATTTCGAAAAAGAGACTCGTTCCGCAGAT
>JAYWMS010000510.1:0-3033 GCA_035873215.1 Nitrospirota bacterium
CCTCACTTTCTTAAATTGAGATCTTCCTATTCTTTCCCAATGCATTATTCATTTTCCAATTCAGAATTGACCTGCTCGTAAATTGCTACTTTTTGGAGGCCAATTCCGGTAACCCATTGAGTTTTATTCCTTCTGCCTTCCCTAAGGAAACCCCCACCTTCTTCGTTTAGGTCCCCATTCTTCAGGCATCACAAAATCTTTCTGATTGTGTGCAGGAATCGCAGCCAATCCATTTTTCCCTTAATTAGTAGTGGAAGGCCACCTAAAGGAGGTCAGGAAATCACAGGACCTGTTTGGGTAATGTCGGAAAGGGACAGTTTGGCCCTTGCCACACAGAAGTGAAACTCCTTCCCAAATTATGGGGTCTATCCTTTGGCGGCCCCCATGGGGCGTCCCAACACGGGGACATTCCTTATACGAGGAGTAATACGAATGTCCTTCATTGGGCTTGGTTTGGTTTACGGAGGGGGAATCCTTGGCAATATTGGTAGTGGAAATTTTAAATGTTAAGAAAAAATTAAGGACTGGAGTGAGGAGACCGATAATAACAGAGACAAAAGGCCAATAATTTATCAAAACTAAGCGCAAATGGGATGGGTGTGGAGGTGATTGTAAAACCGTTCAAAGTTCTGGTGGTAATCCTCTGTTTTGCTCTGTCCCCGGTCTTTAGTACCTGGGCGAGTGATTTCAATGTGGCATTTTACTATGGTGCACATGCGCCAATTGATGAGCTGAAAGCATTCGATATTGTGGTGGTCGACCCGGATCAGGGTCTGGACCCTTCAGTGTATCGGACCGCAAATAGCGAACTGTTCGCCTATGTCAGTGTGGGGGAATTGCAATCATACCGCTCTTATGCATCAGCGGTACCTGGCCAGTGGGTGCTAGGAGAGAACAAGGCCTGGGGCTCGCGGATCATTGATCTTTCCTTATCCGAGTGGCCCAAGTTTTTTGTAACCAGGATCATCGGGCCTCTTTGGAATCAGGGCTATCGTGGATTCTTTCTTGACACTTTAGATTCCTATCAATTGGTAGCCAACACTCCAGAAGATTTACAAAAACAGACACAGGGACTCATTGCCGTCATTCGGGCCATAAAAAAGGCCTATCCCGAGGCAAAACTGATTTTTAATCGTGGTTTTGAAATCATTCCAAGGGTTTCGGAACATGTGTATGCCGTTGCGGTGGAATCACTTTTTCAAGGTTGGAATCAAACCGACAAACGATATGTTGAGGTGCCGGAGAAAGACCGACAGTGGCTGCTGGGGCAACTGGGCACCCTTAGGAATACCTATCACTTGCCCATTATCATTATTGATTATCTTCCTCCAAAGGATCGGGAAGGTGCACGGACCCTTGCAAAGAAAATTCAGGACCTCGGAATGATTCCATGGATCTCGACCCCTGAAATGAATGTATTGGGTGTCGGAGGGGTAGAGGTGATGCCTAGGAAGGTGTTGTCGGTTTTTGATGGAAATCAGGGTCAGGAGGCTGGGCATAGCGAACTCCACCGGTTTGTGGACATGCCGCTGAATTATTTGGGGTATGTACCGGAACATTGGAACGCGGGAAAAATTTTGCCTGAATATCCCTTGGTAGGACGTTATGCAGGCATAGTGACGTGGCTGTCTCGCGATAATGCGCAATGGAGCCAAGCCTTTCACCAATGGCTGGTCAAACAGATTGCACAAGGTGTTCCAGTAGTGGTGTTTAACTCCTTTGGATTCCCGATCCAGAACGATCTACTCAAGCCTTTTCAGCTCAAGACAGGGCCTCATCCGACTAGGATCACCCAACTCTCTTTCACGGTAAAAGACAAACGGGTCGGGTACGAAATCCAACCGGTTGCCAGCCGCCGGACTTTTTTCCCCTTAAACCTTTTAGAAGGGCAGCCACTTCTTCAGCTCAAAACCAATGCTGGCGATCGGCAGGACATCATAGCGTTTACCTCTTGGGGTGGGTATGCCTTGAATCCTTTAACCGAGGTCAAATTACCAGGCCTGGGAACGGAGTACCGGTGGGTGATCGACCCGATTCTATTTTTGAAGGAAGCTCTTAGGCTTCATCCCATGCCGGTCCCCGACCCTACCACAGAGAATGGCCGTCGTCTTCTTCTTGTCCATGTAGATGGGGATGGGTTTCCGAGCCGAGCCGAGATGCCCGGAACGCCATTTGCAGGGGAGGTGCTTTATCGAGAGATTCTCAAGCAATATCCTATTCCGACCACGGTTTCTATCATTGAAGGAGAAGTCGGACCGACGGGGGTGTTCCCGAATTTGTCAAGACGTTTTGAGAAGATCATTCGTTCGATCTTTGCACTCCCTCATATTGAGCTGGCCAGCCATTCCTATTCGCATCCATTTTTCTGGCGTGATTTTATGACCAAAGGTAAGGAAAAACCTGGACATTACCATATGGATATTCCTGGATATGTTTATGATCGTGGGAATGTGAAGCGTGAAATCCGAGGGTCTATCGAATACATCAACTACCGGCTTGCGCCGAAAAACAAGCCGGTGAAGGTGTTCCTATGGTCCGGTGACTGTGATCCTGAGCCAGCAGCCGTGAAAGAAGCTTATGCCCTCAATGTTGGAAACATGAATGGGGGAGATACGAGGATCACAAAACAGTACAATTCCTTAACAGCGGTCGCGCCGCTTGGCATCGATAAGGGTGGGTATTTTCAGATTTATGCCCCTAATCAAAATGAGAATATCTACACCAATAACTGGTTGGGTCCATTTTATGGATACCAGCAAGTCATTGAAACTTTTCAATTGACCGAATCTCCCAGACGATTGAAGCCCATAAACATTTACTACCATACGTATTCCGCCAGTAAAAAAGCCTCCCTTGTCGCCTTGCACAAAGTGTATCGTTGGGCTCTCGACCAACCCATCTATCCTATATATGTCTCAGAATATATTCAAAAAGTCCAAGAGTTTAATCGCATCGTCGTCGCGAGGACAGGAAAGGAGTGGCGGGTACGCGGGGCTCACTACTTGCGGGAACTGCGAACTCAGATCGGAAGAG
>JAYWMS010000520.1:0-3126 GCA_035873215.1 Nitrospirota bacterium
CCACAGACTATTTGATTGGTCTAACCGCCAGATTAAAGAACTCCTCTCTTCTCAAGGCTACAGTTTGTCACAGCGTAATTGAACCCTTTAGAATCTAGTCCTATGAAAATCGCAACATGGAATGTGAACTCGATTAAATCCAGGCTTCCGCATGTGTCGGCCTATTTGAAAGAGGTCAGCCCTGATGTCTTATTGTTGCAAGAATTGAAGACCATGGAAGAGACCTTCCCGAAGGGCGAGTTAGAAGATTGGGGTTATAACATCGCCATTGTTGGCCAGAAAACTTACAACGGTGTTGGAATCCTTTCCAAACAGTCTATTGAAATCGAACAACGGGCTCTTCCAGGAAATTCCTCCGATGAGCAGGCTCGTTATGTGGAAGCCATCATAGGGAACATTCGAATCGCGTCGATCTATCTCCCCAATGGAAACCCCGTTGATACTGAAAAATTTAGCTACAAATTGAACTGGATGGATCGGCTTACTGCTCATGTCCAACAACTTTTGACTTACGAAGAAACGTTGGTATTGGGTGGCGACTTCAATGTCTGCCCAACGGATCATGATGTCTACGACCCTGACGGATTTGCCGGTGATGCCTTATGTCATCCTGACACACGTGCCCGCTTCCGAACCTTGTGTCATCTCGGTCTTACCGACTCGCTTCGAGCGCTGCATCCGCAACTCGGACTGTACACCTATTGGGATTATCAGGCTGGGTGTTGGAACAAAGATCAGGGATTACGAATTGATCATCTGCTGCTATCACCTCAGGCTGCGGATCGACTCGTTGGATCAGGGGTGGATAAAGGACCGCGAGGAAAAGAAAAGCCGTCAGACCATACGCCTGTGTGGTGTGAATTGGTAGATAAATAATTCCGTCGTATGGATCAAGAATGACTGATACTCGCAAATCCCCTCGAGATGAACGCGATCTTCGGCTGGCTCACTTCACGATTGAGCGAGCCTCGGATCCTATTTTCTGGGTTGATTCTCAAGCCGGGTTTTATGGGGTAAATGAGGCTGCCTGCCGTCTCTATGGATACACGCGGGAAGAATTGTTATCCATGAAAGTGTTTGATATCAATCCCGGCCTTTCCCCTAATGAATGGCCAGAGATTTGGGATGAGATCCGATCCCAACAATCGCTCATCTTGGAATCACAACATCGGAGGAAAAATGGTGAAGTGTTTCCGGTTGAAGTCTCGGTGAATTATGTGGAGTTTGAGGGGGAATCCTACCACTGCAGCTTTATTCGTGATATCACTGAGCGGAAGCGAGCCCAAGAGGAAATCGCTAGCATTTCCAAGTTTCCTGACGAAAACCCCAATCCTATCCTTCGTCTGTCCCTTGATGGCACCATTTTGTACCACAACAAGGCGAGCACCCCTCTCTTGGACCTGTGGAACTGCCAAGCAGGGAAATCACTCTCCGGACCGTGGTGCCCTATTGTCGAAAAAGCTTTTCAATCCGGGGACGTTCAGCACACGGAAGTATCGGTTGGAGAACGAGTCTATTCCTTATCCTTGGCACCCGTTTCTCAATCGGGATACCTCAATATATATGCGCTGGATATCACCGAGAAGAAAAAGATTGAAGCCGAACAAAAACAAGCCAGAGAACGCACCATTCAACATCAGGCTGCGCTCTTGAGCCTCGTTCGAGGGTCATTTGAAACCCGGGAGGCTGCATGCCAGCGGGTGACAGAAATTGTCGCTGAGACCTTGGAAATAGAACGCGTCAGCATTTGGGTGCTGGATGATGAACAAGCGCACCTGTCCTGCCTGGATGTGTATGAACGAAGCAAAGGCACCCATACGCACGGGGCCGAATTAACTATTCATCAATACCCCAGATATTTTGCCGCGCTCAAAGACAACCTCACGATCTCCGCACATGATGCTCGGACTGATCCGCGGACCAATGAGTTTGCTGAAGGGTATCTCGATGTCCTAGGCATTACTTCGATGATGGACTCCCCGATCTTCCAGCAAGGCAAAACTATAGGAGTGCTTTGTCATGAACATGTTGGCCCTCAAAGGGAATGGACGCTTGATGAACAGCAATTTGGTGGATCTATCGCGGACTTTACATCTCATACGTTTGAATCGTTTGAGCGTCAACGTATCCAAGACGAGATGTACGGACTCATGCACCACTTGGGAGCACGCGTCAAGGAACTCACCGCTCTCCATCAAACCGCTCGATTGGTTCAAGACCCGCAGTCCACTCCGAAGGAAGTCATTGAAAAGCTGATCCCGCATTTGCCATCGGCATGGCAATACCCTGAAATCACGGGGGCCCGCTTTACCTACGATACCATCAATTTCTCCACTCCCAACTTTCAGCAAACTTCCTGGATGCAAAAAGCAAAATTCACGACCGGCAATGGAAAAGCGGGTGTCCTGGAAATTTGTTACTTGGAAGAAAAACCTGAAGACATTGAAGGCCCCTTTTCCGCTGAGGGCCGCAACCTCATTAATTCCATATCTGAAATGCTGAGGGCCTTTTTTGAACGAAAACAGGTGGAGGCCGCGCTTGAGGAACGGCTTCGATTTGAAGACCTGATTGCTACGATATCTACCAAATTTATCAATCTTCCGACTAGTGAAATCGATACTTCCGTCACCGATACACTTCGTACCATCGGGGAATTTTCCGAGGTCGATCGCAGTCATCTCTATTTGTTTTCTGATGACGGCCTCACCATGAGCAAAACCCATGAATGGTACGCGGAAGGGTTCCTCCCTCAAATCGAACGATTTCAAAATATTCCTTTAGACTCGATACCTTGGGCCATCGATCAACTGAAACGTTTCCAACCCCTTTACATTCCTCGGGTTGCTGACTTGCCTCCGGAGGCGAGTAAAGAAAAGGAATTGATTCTCTCCATTGATCATATTCAGTCGCTCATCATCGTCCCGCTTGTTCGACGAGGGAAGACCGTGGGGTTCCTTGGACTGGACGCGATCCAACAAGAAAAAACATGGGACCAGGATTCCGTCGCCTTGCTTCGAATGGTTGGTGAGATTTTTGTGAATACCTTCGAACGGAAAGAGGCCGAGGAAGCTTTACACCAAGCCCATGACGAACTTGAACACCGCGTCCAAGATCGCACGTCTGCAC
>JAYWMS010000017.1:0-3217 GCA_035873215.1 Nitrospirota bacterium
GGCATTGCAAGACACGACCCATAGTAATCTTAGTGTTCCGTAGTATTCTGGCGTGCAATAATACCTAAGGTTTTTTATTAAGGATCCCCACGACTTTTTGTCGCGAAAGATTCAAGCCCATGTCTACACCAATCCGTGGGATGCTTTATCGAATTTTCGACTGGCTAAATCGCCTCATCTGTCACATCTTGTATAGTATTCGTCCCCCCTCAGGGTCGCCACTGCCTGAAAGTGGCCCAGTGCTCTTGGTCTCGGATCACTCTGCATACAGCGATCCGATGGTGTTGGCGGCCACCGCTGGTCGCCCGATTGTTTTCCTCACTGCCAGAGAAATTTATTATCATCCGTTTCTAGTATGGTTTTGCAAAACGGTCCGGTATATACCGGTGCGCCGGGACATTCAGGATGTCGGGGCGGTGCGGGCCATGCTCCGGGCTTTAAGCAAGGGCGAAGTTGTTGCCCTCTTTCCGGAAGGGGGCATTAACGAATATCGGGAAGAGGGTGGACATTTGGGAATTGGATATTTGGCGCTGAAGACGGCGGCCCCCGTGGTGCCGGCTTCCATTGCATGGGACAAAGCCAGTCCCCTTTCTTTGCCACGGAGTCTTTGTACCCCTCGAAAAGCAACGGTCCGCTATGGCGCGCCGATTGTATTCCCAACTCTCACACATCCTGATCGTGAAAACATTGAACAAGCCACCGCCAGAATCATGTACGCCATTCGTACCCTCAGAGATTCCCAGACCTCCACTCCTTGCTAACCCGCGGATAGTCATGGTGTGGTGCTCAATGCGGACCTTCGCTCTCAAAAACATGTTGGCGAGCCAGGCGCTGGTTTGAAGGTGATTCGTGAATTAAGGCTTTGTGTTTTAGTGACGTTCTGTAATTACGGGGATGCCGAATGTTGCTCATTGGCGATTCTGGCAATCACCCTTTGCATACCAGACACCACTCGGGCGAGATGCTCGTAGTTGACCTTGTCTGGCGTATCCTCGGCTGTATGGTAGGCGGGATACCGAAACAACGCCGTATCCGTCACCATGACGGCGGGAAATCCTTCCTTCCAAAACGCCCAATGATCCGACCACCCGACGCCGGGAATCCATCCCCAGAGTGCAGCCCCCTCTGACGGAAACTGCACCTCCTGCCGAAAGACGTCAGTGATGGTTTCCACCCACAATCCATTATCTGTATTGCTGACGAAGGCAATGAAATTTCCGGTACTGGGGTAAACCAAACTCAATGGTGGGGGATAGCTCTGACTGCCAGGTTCATTCGAATAATACCCAATCGTCTCCAAACTGATCATGAGCGCAATGGACTCGCCCCTCTGTTTGCTCCGTTGGGCATACACACGGCTCCCCATGTCGCTGGTTTGAAAGAAAGGCGGCTCCTCATTGGCAAACGCCACAAACCGTAACGTGCGAGTTAAGGGATGTGGTTTAAACATGTGGGCCAAGGCCAACGTGGCCGCGACACCGGTGCCATTATCATTGGGACCCGGACTCCCTTGAACGGAATCATAGTGGGCTCCGATGACCAGAATTTCATCCGGTCGTTCTGTACCCCGAACCTCGACCTCAATATTTTCACAAACCTTCCCTTCCACCTCATAGGTTTGACGCTGCACATCATATCCAGCATCAGCGAGGGTAGACCGGATATACTCTGCCGCCGTGACAAGTTTGTCGTAGTGAAACAGATTCCGTTCCCCGATATCCCCGGCAAGGGTTTGGACATAGGAATGGAGTTCTTGTTCGAGCGCACGGAGTTCATCCGTTGCGGGTGGCAGCAGACCCTGGTAGCTTTCTCCTGGCATCCGTATCATCATCGTACATGTAGCCGCAGAGGTAAGGGCCACTATACTGACGAACACAATCAATTTGGGCAGTTTGGGCGACAGTCTCCACGCATTCACTATACATTCTCTGATTTGTCGAACTCATTTCTTCCCGACACGCTACCTGAAAACGGACGTGATGCCCGAGATTAGGGCATCGTGAACCGTGCCAGAGCCAGCAGTGGTCCAGTCAAAATTATCTTGTCTCACCAAGGATCCGTTTGACAAGATAGAATTTGGAAGGCCAACCAGCCGTAGCCATTCCTGGGCTTGTTCATGAAAACCACTTTTTTGGCAACACTTATAAGCGGATTCAGCCTTCTGTTTGTGTCAGTCCAACCCATCTGGGCTGAGCAAGCAACCTCCACTCCAGTTCAAATTGTTCAGGAGTGGATTAATTCCTATCCCCACAGGTTAGAACGCGCTGTCATGTTTACCTCACCTGCCATGCGAAAAGATCTGACCCCCAACCAGTGGATAAGGGCAAAAAAGAAATTATTGGCCGCGGTCAAATTGAATTATAAGAATCGACAAATAGTTTCGGTGAGAAACGATGGCTATCAAGTCGTGATCACCCTGATCACCCATATTTCCACCATCCATGGTGAAAAAGAGCAGTGGGAACAGATTACACTCAAACCCTTTTGCTCGATATGGCTCATTGATGAGATTAAGGTCAAGTCGGTTCCGCACCTGACACAGGCAAAATAACCAAAAGAGTTACCGGGGTGAATAGAAAGAGAGGAAAACAAACGGTCGAAGGCCTCATAAGCCAGTCATGTAATCACCGAATGTTGAGCATAGAGGAGAATCAAAATGATTCGGATTAAGAAGGTGGATCACGTGGTCATCCGTGTCCATGATGCGGAAAAAATGACCGAGTTTTACTGTCAGGTGTTAGGATGCACCGTGGAGAGACGTTCCCCTGAAGTGGGGATTGTGCAACTGCGAGCGGGAGAGGCCTTAATTGATATCTTGGCGGTGGACAGCGAACTTGGGCGAATGGGTGGGAGCGGACCTGGAAAAGAAGGCCGCAACATGGACCACTTTTGCGTACGTCTCGAATCGTTTCAGGAGCAAGCGATCCGCGAGCACTTGGCGCAACATGGGGTGAGTGGCAGCAAACTGGAAACTCGATACGGCGCGGAAGGTATGGGTCCATCCATCTACATACAAGATCCCGAAGGAAACACCGTTGAACTCAAAGGCCCACCTTTGGAGTAAAACCTCATCTCAAAACAATGCCTCCGACCTCATGCGCTGAACGGCCGATCGGCGCTGCGAAAGAATGTCATTCCTTCCGACAGGTTTTTGTGTTTGAAATCTTACGATCGCTTGTCCATAAATCCTGTCAAAATTTAGCTTGGGAAACGTGAG
>JAYWMS010000032.1:0-1738 GCA_035873215.1 Nitrospirota bacterium
GGCGGGCCTTGAGTTTGACCATGAAATGTTCGTGGTAGATCCAGTTGCGTCGTTGTTCAAGTGCCTCGACGCAGGCTGCTGGATGAATATTGGGGCACACCGCCGCCACACCTTTGAGCGCCGGTTGTTCGTCGATGGCTTCCCCAGCCATTTTCAACACTAAATTGCCGCCCATCGAGAAGCCTGTGAGCCAGATAGATTGGATGCCCTCTTTGTTAGTGAGTTCCTCCACCACTTTCCGAATATCTTGGCTCATCCCTCCATTATAGAGAGTAGGGGTCAGATGTTCTGTTCCGCCACAGTTTCGCTGGTTGAAGCGAATGACATGAAAGCCTGCCTGCCAGGCCTTATGGGCAATCCCTCGCATGTAGTGAGAGTCGTGACATCCTTCGAGCCCATGCAAGATGACAAGCGCGGGATGGTCTGAACGTTGTTCCTGCCAGTGGCACATAGTGAGAACGCGGGATTCAGGATCGACTTGGAAGAGTCGCGGTTCTTCTGGAATATTCTGAAGGAGATGGCGACGTGGACGATATCGCGGCGTGAGAGTCTGGAGGTGAGGGTTTGCCAACCATCGTGAGGGTGAAAAAGGGATGTGATGAAAAGGAGTGGTCATGATGGATTTTTCAAGAGAAACAAAACAGGTTACCAAAAAATGCGAGGAAATTGCTTGAGCGGGAATATTCGGTAGTTGGTGTGCCTCACAGCCTTATGGGCCTGTTGAATATCTCCTTCACATGGCCCATACATGCCCTAGACGAAATCGATATCAGCAGCCGACGGGAATGGTCAAAAAAGTCCGCTTTGTCACCCGCCCAAACCCAAGGGCGCCAAGACGCCCTTTTCCACGGGCATGGCCGCAGCCATTTTGGCGCGCGAAGCGTACTTTCCGTACGTGAGCACGGCACAATGGCGAGAACGCCGCTGGCGGCTTTTTTCAACATTCCCCTTATGGTAGAGAAGAGATGGGTCGTTCCAAAAGACTCGCGTGGATTTTTTAGGATTCCCTATTACCCAGAGATGGAAACGTGGCAAATAAGAAGAAACCGCTAGTCATGGATCGGGAAACGTTTATTATTGTCGTGGTGCTCGTTGTGGCCAGCGTGTGGACCATTGTGCGGATCATGTCGGTGGGAGGTCCAGAGGAACCCGTCTCTCACAAACCCGTGGTGGTGAATCAGGAAAACATCCCATTGGCTACTGGAAAAGAGCCCATTGAAAGGATCTTTATTCAATCAGGCTGTGCGGCATGTCATACCATTCCGGGGATAGCGGCGGCCAAAGGCAGGGAAGGACCGAAGCTAATTCTAGGAACGAATGCGCGAAAGCGTCTAGATGACTCCAACTACAAAGGTAACGCAAAAACAGAGTGGGAGTATGTCCAAGAATCTGTTCTGAATCCAGGCGCCTATGTCGTTCAGGGATTCTCCGATCGGGTGATGCCTCGCTGGTACGGCCAAAAACTCAGCTCGGGCGCGTTGGATAAGATTATTCAATATTTACTGGGAGTTACTGAAGATTCACAAAACAATTTGTAAGAGGAAAATTTATTTCCGGCAACTTGAATGAAGGGCACTCACCACATTTTGCAATTGATCTTTCGTGTGCTCCGAATTGACTGTCAGTCTTAACCGGCTGCTGTTCTTTGGCACGGTGGGTGGACGAATGGCTGGTACATAGATCCCTGCCTCATAGAGTTTTTGCGACATCTTTAGGGCTGCTTCTGGTGTCTTTACAA
>JAYWMS010000071.1:0-5589 GCA_035873215.1 Nitrospirota bacterium
CGAAAATTGCGTCTCAATATATCGAAGAAAACCTGAAGTTGCGGGAACAATTTGTTGAGGGAGCATCCGATTTTCTTGAAACAGAGCTGCGTTCTGCTCGCGAAGAGCTTGAGGCCAAAGAAGAGGCCTTGAGTCAATTCAAGAAGAAATATATGGGTGAATTGCCAAGTCAACTCGATTCGAATCTGCGGTCTTTGGATCGTCTACAACAAGACAAAACCTCAACACAAGAATCCTTAACTTCTTTAAATAACCGGCTTATGTTGGTTGAGCAAACCATTCACGACTACGAACGTTCTGGCGCAGTGAGCTCAAATTCTGAAATAAAAGTTGGTGGTGGAGGACAACCGGTTCGTTTATCAGCAGATTCGCGTTTTGGCCTATTAAAGAAGCTTGAACGGGACATGGCCAGGCTCTCCATAGAATACACGTCGGCCTATCCGGATGTTGTTATTCTCGAACAACAGATCAAGCTTTTGAAGGAAGAATTGGTGGGGATTGATGAGACACCAACTGAAGGTGGCGTTGAGCCCGAAACGATCAGGATCTTTGATCCATATTTAAAGGGCCTCGTTAATGATCGGAATGAATTAAAGCTTCAAGCTGAGGAACTGAAGAATCGGGTTAAAACGGTTGCCCTATTCATGGACAAATTGGCTCAGCGGGTTGACCGTACTGCTACGCGGGAACAAGAACTTCTCTCGTTAGAACGTAATTATTCGAATATGCAGGGGAATTATCAGGATTTATTGAGTAAGCGTGTGAACGCGAGAATCTCGGAAAATCTTGAAAAGCGACAAAAGGGAGAGCGGTTCAGAATTCTTGATCCTGCCAATCTCCCCATGAATGCTGATGGCCCCGCACGTTGGCTCATTGTCCTTGCCGGATGTGTGCTGGGGTGTGTTTGTGGGTACGGTTCAGCTTTTGCTCTAGAACAATGGAATCCAACCTTTAGACGGTCAGAAGAAGCTGAAGTGTCTCTTGGGTTCCCCATATTAGCAACCATTCCGAGCTTCCAAGTTGCTTATGGTAAGTCATCCATGGGCTTGCTGGGGCACACGCTCAGCCCATCCGGCGCCCATGGAAGCGAAGACGGTTTTGATGATGAAGATGAGGATGAGAGCCTAGGGGGGACGTCAGTACCAAGGGAGGCCGTGGGAGCCCACCCTGACCTGTCCCTCGTGACACGATGGCGACCCAACTCAATGGTGGCAGAACAATATCGTGTCGCGGCCACTCGCCTCGTGTTAATGAGTAATGAACAGGCGAGTACTGTGGTGTTGGCGACTAGTGCGATGAAAGGGGAAGGAAAGACCTCATCGGTGGTGAATTTGGGCTATACCTTGTCACATGATCTTGACAAGCAAACATTACTGATTGGTTGTGATTTCAAGTCTCCCAGATTACACGAAGCCATGGGGACGCCTGCGGCGCCAGGGTTAGCTGACTATTTTCACGGGGATGTCGGACTGGATAATTGCATCCATCGGTTAGACGATGTGCCATTGTGGGTGTTACCGGCAGGTTCTATAGGAAACCGCACTGTTTCACTATCGCAGTTACCACAGTTGGCCTCTTTGATTGAATCCTTACGTTCACGCTTTGATTATATTTTGATAGATGCTCCGCCGATTCTTCCGCTAGCCGATATGAACGTATTGGCCGGGCTTGCAGATTTGTTAATACTGGTGGTTCGGGCAGGCGTGACCCCACAGGAAATGGTTGTAAAAGCCATGGACATTCTTCGACCGACGGTGCCTGCTCGTATTTTACTAGCAGATGCTTCATCGCAGGGCATGGCACAATTTACGCCGCAAGTTTATGGCTCCCCGTATATGACCAGAGAGCATGTATGATCGAGTCATACTCGACTCTAGAAGTTGAGGAACAAGTCAAAACAAACGTCTTTGACCGGGTCTTAACCGCTCTTGATTCGCGCAAGCGGGTCTTGATTTTCGGCGATAGCGAATTGGTTGGTGATTTGGTCAGGGTGCTGATATCCAAGCGACGACATTGGTATGAGGTTGTTGGTATCTTATCTCAAGATCCCTCCCGTATTGGCCAGCAAATCAATGGAATTCCAATACTCGGTGTGGTTGAGCGACTATTCGAAGTCGTGGAGAAGCATCGGGTGAACACCATTGCCATTTGCATGACAGATCGGCGAGGTGTGATGCCTCTGGAAACGCTCTTGGATTTTAAGTCGATGGGGTTAGATGTTCTTGATGGACATCAATTATACGAAAGTGAATGCGGGCGGCTCTCGATTGATGAATTGAAACCCAGTGCACTCATTTTTTCATCGGGATTTCACCGGCGACCTATTACCATGGCGATGAAGCGCCTCGAAGATATGTTTGGCGCGGCATTTGGTCTCTTCGTTATGGCCCCCCTTATGTTTTTAGTGAGTGTCTTAATTAAAATGGATTCAGCGGGACCGGCACTATATAAACAAACACGTGTGGGCTTGCGTGGCGGTTCCTATGTTCTGTGGAAGTTTCGGTCGATGCGGCCGGACTCTGAGGGAGACAATGCCCAGTGGGCACAGTTAGGAGATCATCGTGTGACCCGCATTGGCCGTTGGCTACGGCTCATGCGAATCGATGAATTGCCACAGCTCCTCAATGTGTTGAAGGGGGAAATGAGTCTCGTCGGCCCACGCCCTGAACGCCCGCTTTTTGTCAAAGAATTGAGAAAGAAAATTCCCTATTACGATTTACGCCATACTATACGTCCAGGGCTTACGGGGTGGGCACAGATTCGATTCAATTATGCCGCCTCCGTGGAAGATTCCCATGTCAAGTTGCAATACGATCTGTATTACGTCAAGCATCTTTCCCTCTTGTTCGACTTCTCCATCCTATTCAGGACCATTCGAGTTATTTTGCTAGGCTCTGGGGCAAGGTAATAATATGGTGACAGGTCAAACAACGCAGCAATCATTGCTGCATTGTATGAGCATTGATGTGGAAGAGCATTTTCAGGTTGCCGCGTTTGATAATCCGGCCCGGCGAAATCAATGGCATTCTATGGAGAGTCGAGTTGAGAGAAATATTGAATTAATCTTGACCTGCCTTGAGGAATGCCAAATCAGGTCTACGATGTTTGTGTTGGGATGGGTTGGAGAACGCTATCCTCGACTCGTGAGGCAGATGGCTGATGCCGGCCATGAAATTGCTTCCCATGGGTATGCGCATGAGCTTGTAACAGATCAGACCCCGGAACAGTTTCGGCTTGATGTGCAACGAGCCAAACGTGTTCTCGAGGATGTGTGTGGGCAACCAGTAATAGGGTATCGAGCTCCGACATTTTCGATTGTTCAAAATACCTTATGGGCACTACCCATATTGATCGAAGAGGGGTATGCCTACGACTCCAGTATTTTCCCTGTCTACCATGACCAATATGGTATTCCAGGGGCCAACCCCATCCCGCATGTACGGTCTACGCAAAGTGGACCAATTTGGGAGATTCCGCCATCTACTTGCAAAATTGGTTCGGTAAGGCTGCCAGTGGCCGGCGGAGGTTATTTTCGAATCCTCCCCTATTGGTTGTTGTCTTTACTTCTCAGAAAAATTGAATCCGCGGGACAATCGATCATCTTCTATTTGCATCCTTGGGAGTTTGATCCGGAGCAACCGAAAATGACGGGGTCTCTATCTTCCAGACTTCGCCACTACTGGAATTTAGACAAGACTGAAAAGCGCTATAAACGCCTCATCCGAGATTTTCGATTTGCGCCGATTCGAGAAGCTCTTCCCATGATAGGGTCGCTCTATTCAAAAAATGCTGAAGTGCCGACTTGTGATTCTGTCTTAACTTGATATGCGATTTTACCGAATAGATCCCTATCACAAATGAATCCTGGCCCAGTCATATGATAACCCTATCGCCACAAACCTATTGTTCGCCAAATTCAGAACCAGGAATTTCGGATCACGCTAGTGATTCGGTAGCTCAATGGTATTTGGTGCATTCCAAGCCACGTGCGGAAAAAGTAGCAGGCGTTCATTTGAATAAACTGGAAATAGAAACTCTCTGTCCGTATATGCTGCAAAAAAAGGTTGTTCGACGTAAACAGGTCGTACAAGAGATGCCCTTGTTTCCTGGGTATTTGTTTGTGAAGTTTGATCCAAATACCGAATTTCGTGCGGTTCAGTATGCTACTGGTGTTCGCTGTGTTGTTAGTTTTGGGGAAGCGCTTGCAATGGTCGATGCAAGTTTAATAGATGCCTTGAGGGATCGAATTTATCAGGGGTATGTCATCGTGACAAAAAGTATTGCATTTCAACCAGGTCAGAAGGTTCGAATTCATGATGGACCCTTACAGGGATTTGAAGCCGTCTTTGAACGTGAAATGAGTGATCAGCACCGTGTGGCCCTACTGTTAAAAACGGTAGCCTATCAGGCTAGAGTCGTGGTGCCGGTTGATCAAATTACTACTATTTGATGGCTAGTACACGGCTTGTATGTAGTGATGTGATCACTGTATGTATTTTGTGCCATGAGCGAGAGATGAGTCCTCTGTTTTGTCAAAGCGCAATGCTCATAGTGGCGTCAATGACTTAGTAGATGTGCTTTCCCTTTAGGGTTCATCTGAGCCATGAAAAAATTGTGGCTCCAAAGGGAAGCAATCAGAAGTGAAGAATCTGACGGAATTGCACCGGAATGGCGGCAGCCTGTCCTTTTGGTTCTTGAGAATAGTGTTCTCCTGCTAGGAATTTCCTTGGTTTTCTAATTTCCGTTATTAGACTCCCCAGAACAACTGCCCCAAGTTTGAGCGTAAGCCAATGAATAGAGCCGTTATAGAACTACGTCAAAAATTTTACGATGTCGCGGTCGTTGGAGGCGGAATCTATGGTGCGAGTGTCGCACGCGATGCTGCGATGAGAGGGTTAAGAGTGGCCCTCGTCGATCAAGGAGATTTTGGGAGTGAGACATCAGCCAATAGTCATAAGATCATTCATGGAGGTTTGCGGTATTTGCAGCATGGAGATTTTAAGCGAATGAGAGAGTCAATTCGAGAACGAAGTAATCTGATGCGGATTGCTCCTCATTTGGTCTTTCCCATGCCATTTTTAATCCCTATTTTCAATAATCGTGGAAAAGGGAAAAGCGTATTTTTTGCCGCCATGAAGCTAAATGATCTTGTAAGTTTTGATCGTAATCAAAACCTTCCATCTGATAAAAAAATTCCGAATGGACGGATCATTTCTAAAGCTGAATGCTTAAAGCTCTGTCCAACCTTAGATTGTCCTGAGCTCGTTGGAGGAGCAATTTATTACGATGGACAAATTTATAATCCCAATCGGTTGATACTCTCATTCCTTCAGTCGGCAGTCTTAGATGGCGCAGATGTCGCAAACTATGTTCGAGTGACAGAATTTATCGTTCAGAATAGAAAAGTTCAAGGGTTAAGTGTAATCGATGAATTAACGAAGGAGTCCTTCGAAATAAAATCTGACATGGTGGTGAATTGCACAGGACCTTGGAATTATTCCATTTTAAACAATCTCGAGTTGGGGAAGGATAAGTTAAAGCCGCGTTTGACTAAGGCTATGGTATTAGTCACTCGATCGGTAACCAAAG
>JAYWMS010000085.1:0-2863 GCA_035873215.1 Nitrospirota bacterium
GGACGTTCATTGTCCTATCTTTTGTTTCTCGATGCGAAGTACCGACGACGACTCTGTCGCTCGTACCGATTAATTCTTAGCAGAGGTGATAGACCTTGTCAATCCATCTTCACCTTCTGGAGAACAACCCGTGCTTTCTGAGACTTAACCCGAAAGCCTGTCCAATAACTTCTCCAATTCAAACAGGTCCGGGACCACTCGAATACCTTCCCTTTCAAAAAGGCTTTGAGCATGGATGGCCCCCCCTCCACCAATTCCAATAGAGGCATAGGGTTTCACATGATAATTCAGTTCTATGACGAATGGCTCTGGGTCAGGCAAGGGCGTAGACAAAGAGATCAGGGTCAACAGGGGCCTGATTTGAGCGCAAAACTTTCCCAATTCAATCATGGGAAGATCGGCACCTAAATAGAAGGTGGGAAAGCCGCGAGCCAAACACCAATAGGCTACCACCTGTGCCCCAACCTCATGGTGTTCCTTAGCAGGACAGCAAACCACGCATGCCGGCCCATGGGCCGGCATGCGCAACTGATTCATCGCCGATGAGATTTTTTGCTGAATGTGTTGAGTGACAAAATGCTCCTGACCGACTGTGATTTTTCCCGCATGCCATAATTGGCCAACCCGCTCTAGCAACGGCAGAAGAAAGGTGAGGAGCGACTCTTCGAAGGGAATCACAGCTAGTGCACCATTGAGTTGTCGCTGAAATTCTGCCCAGGAATAGTTCTGAATGGAGGCGATCAATTCGGTGATCAATGGCTCAGACGGAGTGAATTGTCTGGGCACCGAAACCTGCTCTTTGTTCATCCGCCGGAGTAATTCTTCCCGACCAAGATGAGACAAATCCCCGATAGACGATCCCTTTTGGGTTTCCGTTTTCAGGTAGCGAAATAACAGCACATCCTCGTCCGAATACAGTCGATACCGGTTGAGGCCCCTTGTTGGATTGACCAATCCATAACGCTTTTCCCAGGCCCGAATGACATGCGGCGTTAAACCCGTGAGTGTAGAGAACCTATGAATTCGGCAAAGTGGCATGTTGAACATATAACAATGCGTCTAGTGTTTGTCAAAACTTTTTATGTATATTAATTGATATTGTTACTAGTTAATAGATATAGTTTAGACATAACATTATACAAACAAACAAATTGATGGCGTCATGAAGGAAAAGAAAAAACTATAAACTTGACCCAGCCTTTACAATTCACCAGTAGCGCGTCTGCAGTCCAAGGACAGTTCCTAGTAACGTTATGGAGGCGTAGGCTTGGTTGTTCGTAACCACGTATTCGATTAATGTGCACCCAAGCGCGGTGCGTATCATGGGATTGTGTTGAATCTGATAGATCTAATAGTTATCCCCCCAAGGAAGGAGGAAAGAATGAAAACCTCGGCAACCTCACCAGTAATCCAGTACCCCCTATACTTGCAGGGTTGGATTCTCCTTAGCGCCTTTATTGGACTCATCTTGTTTACCCCAATTCTAAGCCATGGAGAAGAAGGGCATCCCCAACAGGGAAATCCCCACGGTGACCTGTCAAACCCCATGATACCCCCGCCAGGAATAATTGGGGTCGCGCTACATCTCACCGCCAAACGCATCGGAGACCCTGCTGGCCTGTTTATTCGAGCCACCCATCCTATGGGGCCTGCAGCCAAAATGGGTGTCATGCATGGGCAGGAAATTCTTTCCGTTGATGGCATGACAATCAAAGGAAAAACATACCAGGAAGTGGTTGCCATGATACGAGGAGAGGTAGGTCAATCGGTCACACTGGTCGTCAAAACCTTTTCCGAAGTGAAGGAAGTAAAAATTATTCGTGTGAGCGAACAACAGTTAACCGAAGGCAAACAAACCTGAGTGAGGCATTGAGCCCCTTCAATATGTAGTACTCATGACCAAGCCATCCCTAAATACGTCAAAGGATTCTCAACCCCTGCCCATGCGGCTTGGCATTAGTCAATGCCTTCTCGGTGAAACGGTCCGGTACGATGGGGGACATAAGCGGGATCATTTTCTGGTCGACGTGCTGGGCAAACACGTGGAATGGATTCCCGTTTGTCCCGAAGTGGAAGCCGGGTTGGGCACGCCTCGTGAAGCCATGCGATTAGTGGGTGATCCGAGTAGCCCGCGTCTCCTCACCATAGGAAGCGGCAAGGACCAGGCCCATCGCCTACGACAATTTTCCAAACAGCGGGTTACCGGCCTTTCGAAACTGAATCTCGTCGGGTACGTGTTTAAGAAAGACTCGCCCAGTTGCGGCATCCAACGGGTGCGGGTGTACAACTCGAATGGCACCGTGATCGGAAGAGGACAAGGTCTCTTTGCACAAGCCTTTCAAACCGCATTCCCACTCATTCCCGTTGAGGAAGAAGGCCGCTTGCAAGACCTTGCCTTGAGAGAAAACTTTATCGAACGCCTCTTCGGGTACCATCGATGGCAGTTACTCACACACCGAAAAAGATTTTCCCGTGGAGCCTTGGTGGATTTCCACGCACAGCATAAATATCTTCTCTTGGCACACAGTCGGTCGCACTATCAACAACTTGGACGTCTCGTGGGAGATGCCAAGTCCTATACGGTTCCGCAGGTAAGAGAGCAATATGGCCAACTGTTCATGGAAGCGCTGAAGATCAAATCAACAGTGCGCAAACATGTGAATGTCCTGGTGCATATGGCGGGGCATCTCAAAACATACTTGGGTGAATCGGAGCGAACCGAATTGCACAAAGTCATTCAGGATTATCATCAACAATTGGCACCGCTCACCGTACCTCTGACGTTGATCAAACACTATGTGAGGCACTTTGAATTGTCCTATTTGCAGAATCAGACTTATCTTAACCCCCATCCGAAGGAACT
>JAYWMS010000268.1:0-2809 GCA_035873215.1 Nitrospirota bacterium
GGGTATGGAAGAGTTCTTTAAATGTCCATTCATAACGAGCCAGATCTTCCAAGAATGGAAGATCTGGAAAGGGTAAGACTTGCTCCAAAAATAGGGGAAACTTTTTTCCAAAAAAAGATAGATTGTACGTGGTCGAAGGATTCGCCAGGATGTAGTGCTTGGCAAGTTTGAAAAAATCTTCATCGCCGCATACCCACCACACAGCCTCAAACGTTTCCCCCAGGGATTCGGTTAACCGGACGATGTAGCCGTTGGAATACACATTGAGCGCGTCGGGAGAAGTAAGGGTTCCCCCTGGAGTCAGAGATTGCATCAGGCTTGAAGGAAACTCGTCCTGAGGTCCTTTATTGGTGGCTTGGTTAAACAGTTGTTGATACTGCTTCAGCGTGAGCTGTCCCATGATGGGTCTCCCAGATACATGCGGCAGTTAAGGCTTCTTCTTCAAGCCGAGGAAATTCAGGAATGTCGTCGTCCCATTCAATCAGCACGGGAACGTCTGGTACGTGAGCGATCAATTTCGAGAAGAGTTCCCACACTTCCGGGTAGACTGGTTTGGAATGCGTATCAAAGAGGTACGTTCCCATATCCGTGAAGCCGGCCAGGTGTATTTGCCCAATAAGATCGCAGGGAATGGCATCCAAGTAGGTCAACGGATCAAAATGGTGATTTTGTGCATTCACGTAAAGATTGTTGATGTCAAACAGGATCTTGCAGCCTGATTCCCTAGAGACTCGAGTGAGAAATTCCCACTCCGTATATTGAGAGTCGGGAAAGGACAAATAGGTAGAGACATTTTCAAGCAGGATGTGGGTGCCTAGGGTTGTTTGCACTCGGTCCACGTTCTCTAGGATAGTTTGGAGCGCGTCATCAGTAAACGGAAGAGGCAAGAGGTCGTGCAGGTTCGCTTCCTGGAGCCCCGTCCAACACAAATGATCAGACACGATAAATGGTTCAATGCGGTCTCTGAGCTGCTTCAGGTTTTGTAGGTATTCAGGACGGAGTCCTTCCGCAGAAGCAATGGAGAGCGACACTCCATGAAGGGCAACGGGATAATCCTTGCGGATGAACTCTAGCATATCTAACGGGCGCCCCTGACTGTCCATATAGTTTTCGCTGATGGCTTCAAACCATTGGATGGGTGTGTTGGGTTGTTCGAGGAGGTAGGGGTAGTGGGTAGGACGAAGTCCTACCCCCACCCTAGCGTGTGCATCCGAGTTGCTCATCATCAGAGTTAGTGGGCTTTTGCGACGTACGTGCCACCTTTCGTGTCACAGTCTGCTTTGGACATGCTCATCCAGCCTTTGCCCTTGCAATCGTTTTTTCCTTCGCAGGAATGACCACCGCCTTTGCATTCGCCATGGCCTTTGCAATCATTGACCCCATGACATTGTCCCTTAGCCATTTGTTCTCCATACATGCCATCACCAGAACTGCCATGTGAATGGGCACATCCTGCTGCGATAAGCAACCCTGAAAGTGCGGCACTCGCGAGTAACGCTTTGCGTGGGATCATACAGGTTCTCCTTATTGACCCGGCTTGGATGGGTTCGCAAGCCTGGTTTTTTGAGTGAAAAAGTAAGTGCTACGGTTCAACCCCTTCAGGGGGTTGTCTGCATATTCAAGAGAACGTTACAGGAAAAATAGAAAGGAGTCGGAAAATGGCCCCAGGGAAATTGGGGATGGGGTCATTAGGATGGACCTGGAGGAATGCCGTTTAGATTCCAGTCATACTCCAGAAATTCAATAGAGTAGTTTGATACCCGTAAATCATAGGCTAATTCCGGGTCATCCACAAATTGGCTGACATATTTGGTCAAAGAACCTGAGTGTGTTTCAAAATCCTCAGTGAACCAATCGAAAATCTTCGAGAGATACGCCACTCGCTTGGCCCGGTCAAATCGATTCTTGGTCACATCGTTAATGAAACGACGGGCGCTATCATTCAGTTGGGTTTCCAGTTCGGCTGGGGCATAGGCCCAAGAACGAAGGTGCGGACAAGATTGTGAGGCACACACAATGGCAAAATGAATGCGCGGTTCATGGAAGTCCTGAATCAGAATGCCCCGTTCCAAATCATATAAATTAATTGATTGCCCGCCTATGGCGTACGTTCGCCCAATAAAGTATCGCCATTGTCCAAACTTGGTCCGAGGCGAATACCCATCCAAAATGCCCTTAATGGCAAAGGCATTGTAGGCATTGATCCACAAGGCGAGTTGCTCATTTCGTGTGGGAAACGCGTGAGGATCAAGACGGTTCAATTGTTCCACATAGGAACTGAACCTGGGGTCCTCAGCGAATTGAGGGTATTTCACGATACCTTCTGACACATGGGCCTCGAGTACAGCGTGAAAGGGCTGATGAGAAAACTCATGCGGTAAGAGAGGCTGCGAAGGAGCAAACGTCAGGGGTACAGAGGAACAGCCTGATATCAAAGCCAGAAAAAAGAGGAGGGCGCAAACTGTCTGGAAATAGTGCGTAAGGCGATGTGGCGTCATTTCATGTTCCCCTTACCCAGTAACAGTAATCCAAATTTCTTGCAGCCCGGTTCCACCATCAGGAAAAGGTTTTTGGTCAAGAGCTGATTGAAGGGTGCCCGTTCCATCCGTGGCGCGAACGAGCAATCGATAGTATCCAGGTTTCGGATCCTGCCATGAATAATTCCAAAAAATCCAACTATTCGGAGAGAGGGCGGGCTTTAGTTGCGTTAGTTGCCAGGTATCTCCCCCATCCACGCTGATTTCCACTGATCGAATGCCTCTTGTTCCCGAAAAGGCGAATCCTTCCATCATGATCGATCCGTTTGACA
>JAYWMS010000125.1:0-4184 GCA_035873215.1 Nitrospirota bacterium
CTGTCTGTTAAACGCGACCCTAGTCTTTACAATACTGCTTGCCTGTCCAGCATATCCTACATTCGGATCAAATGAGGGCGACCAGATACAACAGGGCATTTCCCCTAAAATCGTCGCCAACTACATTCATGCGGTCATCCAAGCCGATCGTACACTGTATACCACACATGTCGTTGAACGAATGACAGACAAGGGAATTGTCCCTGCTCAAGAATACTGGAAGCAGACAAAAGCACTACCTCTTCCTGCTCAGATGTTGCTGTTATCCGGACTTCAGGTAATGCAGCAGGGTGTGGACCTACAGTTTCGACTCGCCAGCCTCAATCCAATCTATGAGAAAAATGGACCCACAACCGATTTTGAGAAATCGGGTTTGGCCGCAGTCATGAAGGACCCCAGTCAACCCTATACCGGCATCATTCAACGCGGCAATAGCAAATTCTTCAAGGCCATCTATGCGGACAAAGCCGTCTCTTCAGCTTGCCTCAATTGCCACAATGGCCACATCTTATCATCGAAACATGATTACAAGATGGGAGACGTGATGGGTGGAATAATTATTTCCTTCCCCTTACACTAGCTTGGCAACAATAGATGGATTCCCGATAAAGGGAATGTTGAAAAAAGTCGCCAGCGGCGTTCTCGCCACTTTGCCGTGCTCACGTACTGTGAGTACGCTCCGCACATCAAACTGGCTGCGGCCTTGCTGGACGATCTTTTTTGATCATTCCCGGTGGCTGCTGATATCGATTTTGCCTAGGGCATATATGGGCCAGGTGAGAGAGATATTCAACAGGCCCATAAAAGATGTCGGGAATGACGATACTCGGACCTCCCCCTGGATAAGAGCATCTGAAAAAAAAGGCGCCCTTTCCGTTGTGGGAAAGGGCGCCTGAGTTTCTGGTGACGGATTACCGATCACGGTTCACGGCTCTAAGTCCGGCTCGTTATTTCGAGCAAATGGTAGCCAAACTGAGTTTTAACGGGACCATGCACTTTGCCGATTTCAGCACTGAATACGACATCATCAAATTCTTTCACCATTTGACCCGGACCAAACTCACCTAGATCTCCACCTTGTTTTCCTGACGGACAGCTTGAGTGTTGGGCGGCCAGCGCAGTGAAATCCGCACCGCCTGCAATTTGAGTTTTGATATCCTCACAAGCCTCCTGAGTCGATACTAAAATATGCCGGGCACGTGCTTTTGCCATGAAACTGTTCCTCCGTTAAGGCGATTAATGATGCATTTATCCCGACGCGTTCAAAATTAAACAATCGTCGGGTCACATGAATTCCAGGTGAGGAGATTTTGCCAGGTCCACATCTACTCGTCAATTCATTTAGGGAAATGTTGAAAAAGTCCCCAGCTGCATTCTCACCCCTTTGCTGGAACTTCGGGATCACAGACGTGCCGCTCAGGCAGCGTTCGCGCTCACGTACTGTGAGTACGCTCCACGGAACAAAAGGGCTGCGGCCTTTCCTTCGAAAAGCTCAGGACCAGACTGGGCAACTTTTTTGACCCTTCCCATCGGCTGCTGATATCGATTTCAGCCTAAGGCATTTATGGATCTTGGGAGAGATGTATTCAACAAGCCCTTAAGAGATATGTCCCCTGCATGTGATGAATTAAATTGATCTTTATATGGGAGTCGATTCGCCATCTGCGATTCGCCCAATTCATTGACTTGCTTTCGGTGCACATGTTACCGTCAAAGCCATGAAAAAACCTTGTTATTCAGTGGGTTTTGACGATTTCTGTCAGCTGGCAACCCAGGGTAATCTGATCCCTGTGTACCGAGAAATTTTGGCCGATCTCGAGACGCCCGTTAGCGCGTTTTCGAAAATTAACACGGGCGATACCGCCTTTCTATTCGAAAGTATCGAGGGTGGAGAAAACTGGGCTCGCTATTCGTTCCTGGGAAGCAGTGCTACGCAAGTGATCTGGGAAGAGCGTGGTCAGCTCATGATCAAACGCGGAAAGAAAACGCAGCACAGTCCGTTGGATGCGAACCCCTTGGATCACATACGTGACATGATGGCGCAATTTCAGCCGGTTATTGTTCCTGGCCTACCTCGATTTGTGGGTGGAGCAGTGGGCTATCTCGGGTACGATGTCGTTCGTTTTTTTGAACCTATCCATCACCACCCCAAAGATTCTGCGCAACTTCCCCAGCTCGCTTTTTTCTTAGCAGATACATTGCTCATCTTCGATAATATCGCTCACAAAATTAAGATTGTCGCCAATGCACACATTTCCTCGAGCACCAAACCTTCCTTAAAAAAGGCATACCTGGATGCCACTCAACGGATCGAGCATATGATTGGGAAGCTCAAAAAACCTTTACCAAAACGGGAACCTGCTCGTCGCCATCAACCTATTCGATTCACTTCCAATATGACCCAGCCGGATTTTGAAAAAATGGTGAAAGGAACCAAGGAATACATAAAAGCTGGCGATATTGTGCAAGCGGTGGTGTCTCAACGGTGGCACACCAAGATTCATACAACCCCGCTAGAGATCTATCGGGCGCTTCGTGTGATCAATCCCTCACCCTACATGTTTTACCTTCGCGTCGCAGGAGTTGAACTAGTCGGATCATCGCCGGAAATTTTGGTTCGTTGCGAAGAGGACCAAATCGTGTTGCGTCCCATAGCCGGCACACGGCCTCGAGGTGCTACCACCATCCAGGACCAGGCATTAGCGCATGAGCTCCTTGCTGATGAAAAGGAACGTGCTGAACATGTGATGCTTGTAGATTTGGGTCGCAATGACGTCGGGCGCGTCGCTCAATACAACACGGTCGCTCTTGATCCATTTATGAAAATCGAACGCTACTCTCATGTGATGCATATCGTATCCCAAGTGACAGGGACATTGGCTGCCAGCCATGATGCCTATGACGTGATGAAAGCCTGCTTCCCAGCTGGGACCGTCTCAGGCGCACCGAAAATTCGTGCGATGCAAATCATTGAAGAACTGGAGCCCACTCGGCGAGGTCCCTATGCGGGAGCTGTCGGGTATTTCAGCTTTTCAGGGAATATGGACACCTGCATCAACATTCGAACCGTTGTGATCAAGGATTCACAAGCCTATATTCAGGCTGGGGCTGGGATCGTCGCTGATTCCGACCCAACGAAGGAGTATGAAGAAACGTGCAATAAAGCACGAGCCATGATGCACGGCATTGAAATGGCGGAGCAGGGGCTGGAATAAATGGTAATGCGTGATCCGAGATCAATTGTTCGGCTCCCCAGGCAGGTCTCTGGTTCCGTAATATAGATAACGATATTGCCTGGTTTTGGATTCATGGTCTTCGGTTTACAGCTTACGGCTCCCAGATAACGGAAAATAGTTCACGGATAATGGTGTTGATATGTTACTGATGATCGACAATTACGATTCTTTTACCTACAACCTGGTTCAATACTTTGGGGAGTTAGGTGCGGATATTCATGTCTATCGAAACGATAAAATCACTGTGGAAAACATTGAACAACTGAACCCTGAACGGATCGTGATTTCCCCTGGACCTTGCACGCCAAATGAAGCTGGAGTGTCGGTCAAAGTGATACGACACTTTGCTGGAAAACTTCCTCTTCTCGGGGTGTGTCTGGGTCACCAATCACTCGCATTTGCTTTTGGTGGTGAAATTATCCGCGCTGGCCGCTTGATGCATGGGAAGACTTCAATGGTGAATCATGATGGACAAACTATCTTTGACGGCCTTCCCAACCCGTTTGAGGCGACACGCTATCATTCCCTTATCGTGAATCGCGACACGCTCCCGGCCGATTTTGAAGTTTCTGCCTTGACTGATGAAGGGGAAATCATGGGGCTTCGACATCTCCCCACCGGAGCAGAAGGTGTTCAGTTTCACCCCGAGTCGATCCTTACCAAAGCCGGCATGGACCTCTTAAGAAACTTCCTAACACTCGGGATCTCTCCTGATGGTGAACCAATGGCCGCGTAGGATCAATTGAAACTCCAAAAGTAATCACAAGCATCTTAGCAGGAATAGCATCAATTCCCCTCCTTTGCAAGGAGGGGCGAGGGGAGGTAGAGTCATAAAACTTACAGATTTGTCTCATTGTACCAGGGATTCGTTGGCTCCTCGGAATCTACCCCACCTCCACATTCCCTCTTCGGAAATGTGCCCCGTTACAAAGGGGAGGAAGGTTTAGG
>JAYWMS010000132.1:0-1602 GCA_035873215.1 Nitrospirota bacterium
GCCTTGGCCATACAGGCGACAAGCGAGGGACTATGGGACTGGAACCTCAGGGACAATTCAGTCTATTACGCCCCCCGGTTCAAAGAATTATTGGGGTTTCAAGAATATGAGGGGATGGACAATACAGTTGAGGCCTTTCAGTCCCGCTTGCACCCAAAAGACCAGGAGTCAACGAAACAAGCCTTTCGAAATCATCTTGGTCAACAATCTCATTACGACCATCATTGTCGTCTACAAACAGTATCTGGCGAATACCGCTGGTTTCGCGTCAGAGGAAACGCCTTGTGGAATGAAGAACACATTCCCATGCGTATGGTGGGCTCTATCAAAGATGTCCACGACAGTTACCTTGCCGATCAACGGCTAGCTGCACAACATGCCGTCACGAAGATTCTGTCAGAAGCCTACACGCTTGGAGATTCTGCCTATTCTATTTTGGGGGCCATTTGCACGAATCTTCACTGGCAAGTTGGGGGCTTTTGGCAACCCAATCAGATTGCATCGGGACTCCTCTGCATTGAAAATTTTGAAGACGTCCCAGGCCAATATCCCAGTTTTATCGCGGAAACGAGGAAGACCACCTTTCTTCCTGGAATTGGACTCCCGGGTCGTGTCTGGACCAGTGGGAAGCCGGGGTGGATTCCCGATGTGGTTCAAGATGCCAATTTTCCACGAGCCCCATTTGCAGAAAAAGAAAACCTCCACGCAGGATTTGCTTTCCCAATCTGGGTAGGCGGGCAAATCCTTGGGGTCATGGAGTTTTTCTGTCGGGAAAGCCAGCAATTAGATTCGGAATTGCTGGCCATGATGGGGTCGGTGGGCAGCCAAATAGGACAATTTACTGAAAGAAGAGCTGCCGAAGCCAAGGTGGCGCAAACGGCCATAGAGTTGGAGAGGCAAAACCAAAATCTGGAGCAGGCACGCGATCAAGCCCTTGTGGCCTCAAAAGCCAAATCTGAATTTTTGGCAACCATGAGTCATGAAATCCGTACTCCTATGAACGGAGTGATTGGGATGACTCAACTCCTCCTTGATACCGACCTGACTCCTGATCAACTAGATTTTGTCCGTACCATCAACTCTTCAGGTGAAAACCTCCTTACCATTATTAATGACATTTTAGACTTTTCAAAAATGGAAGCCGGACAACTCACGTTAGAACACATTGATTTTGATCTTCGAACCACAGTGGAAGAAGTCTTAGATGTGTTCGTCGAACAAGCTTCATCCAAACACATCGAACTTGTGGGACTCATCCATGCTCAGACCCCCACAGCGCTGCAGGGGGATCCAGGTAGAATTCGGCAAATTCTCTTAAATCTCATTGGCAATGCCATGAAATTTACCGAAGCCGGGGAGATATTTGTCCAAGTCACCGCACCCCGCGTGACGGAATCCGAGGTTATGTTGCAGGTGGAAGTCCAAGACACAGGGATTGGAATCTCACCTGAAGCCCAGTTACAGTTATTCCAATCATTCACACAAGCGGATAATAGTACTACGAGAAAATATGGTGGCACCGGGCTGGGATTATCGATTTGTCAAAAATTAATCTACATGATGGGGGGCAGAATAGACGTGGAGAGTACGGTCGGACAAGGC
>JAYWMS010000138.1:0-3442 GCA_035873215.1 Nitrospirota bacterium
CTTCAATGTTCTGATTGGGACGGACAGCCATGACCGGTGGATTCAAAACGCAATCTTTCGCCTCAATCGTGGAGGACATCGGTGAAAAGTGTTTCCCCGTTTCCAGGCCTTCCAACATCACCAAGGTATTTTTCAAGCCGCCCTTGTCATCGACCTGAAACTGATCAAGGAGCCTCCAGATTGTTCCAGTAGAAATGCGTCCGCAAAAGACAGACTCGGGATAGGTAATCAGGTTAAAAGCTTTGGGCTGTGGTTTTTGCCCTTTGAGGATGACCGTACCAGTAATGTGGCCACTATTGGGGACAGTTGTTTCCGTGTAACCATATGCCAAAAAGGTGGATAGGAGAATCCAACCGAAACTTGCGATTAAACTGATGGTTTTCATGGAGACAACCTTCTTTCTATATCACCGGACTAAAAAGTTATGGTGAATGTCCTGGAAACCCTTTATTCACTCATGTTGGGTTGTATACGAGAAGTATGCCGGAAAGGCATTCCCGATTTATGTGGGGATTTTCCATATCGAAGAATACCGTATGCCAATTGTGTCGCGATGTTCCACAATGATCCACGTGCCAAATGATCCCAAAAACCTCACTTGGACGGATACGAATCTATGGGAATTGGCAGGGACTCTGGTGGTAGTTGCCCCCGCACGTATCCCGATTACGATACGTGCGGGAGTAACCATTTTTCAAGGGTGAGTGTCTCGATCAGACCAGTCGAGAAATCAGCCGAGCGATCCATGTAGCTTAAAAGGGAGTATCGACCGCAACCTTTGAAGGCCGTCCACGCTTGGGCTGTGGTTTTGCCTTCTGGCTGTTGGACGGTGAGTCTTCAGTAAAGTACAGGAGCTGGTCGTCGACGGATACCTTGTCCGACCATACACGACAGGCATCACACATGCGAATTTTGCGACGATCAGGACTCCAAAACTTTTTTTCGCAATGGCAGGCTTTTCCACATAGGCACATCACATAGCCTGCGAAGGGAGAGGGTTCAGGTTCCGGAGCCTGATTGAACTCGCCTAACTCACGAGCTTTTTGTACCGCTTTGGCCCATGATCCCCAATGACGCACAAAGAATTGAACCGAATATTCTTTATCTTCGGCTAGTTCATACTCCAATTGAGTCAAGTGGTCACGCCCATTGCTCCCGATATAACGCACGAGATCGAGCAAGGCGCGATGTCGTTTCCAGGCACTGAGGGGTTCCACATTGCCTTTTACCGTTGCTGCATGCTTACTTTTTGCCATGGTATTACCTCTTGAGACTACTAAACACTTTTTGCCACTAGCATCATCATACCTGGTCACCCATTCTCTTGAACAGGGGCACCACGGCGAAGGGCGTAAGCTAACCCAAAAAGGGATAAAATGTAAATAAGCCATTTGGAGGGGTCAAAATTGTACCAAAGGGGCCCATTGCGGTAGTCACTTTGATACGAGTGATGATAATTGTGATATCCTTCACCAAATGTGACCAGAGAGACCCACCAACTATCCCGGCTAGAATCCTGGCTGCCATAGGGCTGGTTCCCCCATAAATGACAGACAGAATTAATGCAAAATGTTGAATTTAAAACGAAAAATGTCCGTCCGACCCCGGCAAGCAAAAAGCAGCCAATGCCCCCCACTAGGCCGTTGGCAGCGAATCCTACTACAAACGGCAGAACCAATCCCGACACGATAATCGGAACGTAATTTCGATGTTGCCACATCACAATAGGGTCCTGAAGGAGCCGCGTGGCATATTTGTCATTTCGATTGGGATCTTTCATTAACAGCCACCCGCAGTGGCTGAACCAAAAGCCTCGCATGGCATTATAGGGGTCTTCGTCCTGGTCGCATCGAGCGTGATGTCGAATGTGGTCACGGCCCCAGACCAGGGCGGAATTTTGCAAGGCCCAGCCACCGGCGATGAGAAGAATACGCTTGACCCAGTCTGGGCAGGAAAAGCTCCGGTGTGTAATGAGTCGATGATACCCCACCGTGATTCCCAATCCGGAGATGAGATACAGAATGCCAAAAAGGGTCCAGTCTATCCAGGTGTAATCAAAAAAGTAGGCAAAGGTGGGTAGCGCAATAAGGGTGCCTGCCACAATGAACCCAAACAAGATGGCGGAAGGGCGGTGGATGCCTTTGGCTCCATAACGGGGATTAGCAAGAGCAGTAGCCATAAAACAATGGTCCTAATCGTTCAGAAGTTATGTTGAAAAATCGGGAGCCCTGGGTCGGGCCCCCGGTGCTGTTTTCGGGTATCAGGTAAGATATCGGACTCTAGAAGCGGTTTCTTCTCCCGCCGCCTCGTTTATCATCGAAGCCCCCGCCACCGCCTCCTTCATTAAAACGGGGGGCTTGCGGGCGTGCCTCGTTCACCGTCAAGGTTCGTCCTTCCAATTCAGTCGAATGCAGGGCAGCAATGGCTGCTTCTCCTTCAGATTGAGAAGACATTTCAACGAAGCCAAAGCCCCGGGATTGTCCGGTATAGCGATCCGTAATGACTCGCGCGGATTCGACCGTCCCATGGGCAGCAAAAAGATCAGACAATTGGGCTTCAGTGGTGGCGTATGGAAGTCCGCCCACGTACATTTTATAACTCATAGGAAACACTCCTTTGAACGGTGGTTGAGATATTGCTTTGTTCGTGAGAAAAAACAATCAACCGGAAGAGACTGGCCGAGGACGCACACACTGAAGCGACTTGGGTCTGACCTCCGAAATACCTTCTCGTGCAAAACAACATCGACAATGATCCAGGCCTTGGTAGCTGACGATTCATCGCCAAGCCTTCAACGATTAATCTTCAAAATGTTAGCACACGTGCTGGTGAAAAGATAGGTTTCATCAGTGGAAGGCGAGCGGGAGAAAACGGATGGAACGATGAAGCCCTGCTGAGGCCCCTAGGCCTGAATCGCATGCCCTGTGTAAATGGTGTAGTGTGGTGGATGATGCTGAATGTTTTGCCCTGTCCCACCCCGTATGAAAGGACACAATGATGAGTCAAGGTGAGCCACCTAACAAACATGTGCATACCACAGAAACTTTTTTGCGGTTTTATGTCCTCCTTTCTCAATATTTGGATCGTTGCTGGGATCAGAATGTGCGATTGGCGTTGCCAGAAGCTGAGTTTGCAACGCATTTGGAAGAAACGCGACAGAGTGTTGAAACACTGTTTGCTTCAAATCGACGTGGTCCATCGAAGGTCCATGCCGAATATGAACAAGTGATGCAGGTGGGCACAGCATTTATGAAAGCTCAGGGTGCCGAATCGGAACAGTCAGCTTTGGAGCATGAGCGTGATCGCTTGCGAATGAAGACCTCGGTGTTGAGTGATCTGATGGCAGTATTTCGATCGATGTAAGAGGTAAAAAGGCCGGGGACGAATGTAACTAGCCGGGAAATACCCACATCTCAAACACCTAGAATGGCGGTGGTGGAAA
>JAYWMS010000152.1:0-2402 GCA_035873215.1 Nitrospirota bacterium
GAATGAAAAAATATGGGTAATCCGGGACACATCTGAAGCTATGAGAAAACTCAGAGATGCGGCCAACGTGGCCACAAAAATGGTCGATCTGGATTACCAGATCATGTAACTAGGGGTGCGCATCAAGGAACACAGTCCCACACGACGCTCAATGGCCTACCAACAAGCTGGTGATCATGAGCGAATTCGAGCAATCCCAAGAATTAGGTCAATTTGGGTGGTGTGGAGTCTCTGCTGTCTCGGGGTTTTGGCTCTTCCCCTTCTCACGATTGGCCTAACAGAGACGGATCGACTCACACTGAACAAGTTGCAAGAGCAGGCTGAACAGGCGATGGGGCAAGGGGATCCGGACGGTGCAGCCATCACGATCGGGAAAGCCGCACTATTAGCCTCACAAATAACTCGCGATATCACTGATAAAACGGTACGCCCTGTCGATAAACTTCTTGTTTCCCTCTATCGCACGCAAGAACACACCTATCGGGCTATTGCCCTCTTCCAACAAAGTGGTTCACAAACTCCAGCATCCTTCGGCGTGTGTCAAACAATAGCTCAGGGCATGGTCCAATCCGCACACTCTAAATCGCTGATAGAAGGCCATCTACCCAAAGAGACTTCGGTGTCATCGTTTCACCAACAGGTAAGAGAATGGGATGAGTCGCTTCAGGAGTTGAAAAAAGAATTCGGCTGTACGAAGTGAACCCGCCCGCGAGGATCGTGGCCATTGAAAAGAATCGATTCGAAACAGAGTGCCAATTTATCCCCGATCGTTGGGACAGGCATGTGCAGCAGGTTTGGAGATTTCGGGCCCACCATTGAGGATCGCCTGTGAGAGTGCAGAGGCAATATCATTAGTCAATGTGGCCTGCATAGCAGATGACGACCTCGCTAACGCTTCGTTTTCAGTAACATGCCCTTCTCTCCCCGTCTGACCAGCCACGCCAACGATATGCTGCGTGGTTTCATTCACAATCACAAACTCCCCACACCATCTGACATACACAAACAAAGGGTCAGGAACATCAATGGGCCAAAGATGGACATGCCCTTGAATAAGGACATTGGGCTCTCGTAACGATTGAACCACATTGTTGTTTGGGCGACCGCTCGAAGTTGAACCTTCTCGAAGCACCGGAAGACCTCGCTTCCTGAGACCATCGATGATCGCGGTCCGCATGGCCTGAGCCTGATCCCCTCGCACATCAACATGGACCAGGAGGTTTTTCTCAACAAATTCACGAAACTCCCTAGACACTTGCCCGTTCTGAAACAATGCCGGAATACCCTTCCCGCTTTCCCGAATGATTCGAAGATCGCCGTTGACTTGCTCACGGTCGCGTAATGCATGAAGCGCGCGAGAATAATGGCCAATCACGGTCAGTGGTTGGCTACTGTGATGAGCGGCTCGCACTTCCGTCTCCACAGTTTCATCCAGACCCACAATTCTCTCACGCAGACCGGATTCAGCTTGCTGACGATCAATGCCTGCCAGAACGTAAAAACTTTGCCGTTCGGCTGGCACCCATCGATCAAGAATACCGGCACGTTCCAGGACCTTATCTGTGGTCACCGTCGTGGAGTGCCTGAGTGACAGAGTTCGCTCATCGGTCGTCAGACCATCCCGTTCGAGCACACGATACAGTTCCGTGTCATCAGCCTGAGACTGAACGTTGGCTTGAAAAATCTTTGCAATGGCAGCATAAGCCCGATCTTCAGCAACTTGGCGAGAGTCACCTTCTCCAACCCCCAACAGATAACGCTGAGCGGGAAACTGCTCACTAGCCCCCATCACCCAAGCAGGCATAGGATCTTTCTGAAGGTGACTACAACCAAACAGGAGAATGCCGGTGCTGAGAATACCCAGAACTTGAAACACTCGGCGTACAATCATCACGATATCCTCATAATCAGAACGGAGAATACGGCATCAGAAAATACGTCTCGCCCGCACTCAACGTCAGGTGCCGTTCAGTCACAGAACCAAGCGGCCTACCCTGCTGATCTCTGGGTTCGAAGCGTAGCACATAATCACCCGGGCGAAGAGGCACCCTTGCCACTTGGATTTGATCCGGCAATGTCCGCCAACTCCGCTTATCTGCCTCTTCAGTGCCAATTGCAAAGATCCGTGCAAGTGCAGAGACGATCAATCGCACCGCCTGGCCCTTTTCCTTGTCTTTTCCACCAGCCGCCGCACCGGCTCCAATACCAATCCCCTCTGCAGTAGCCATCTTTACGGCCACTCGTGCCACCGTTCTAGCCAAGATGCTTGGGTAACGATCGTCTAAATTCTTCTGAGCAGTCGCCGTCATATTATGCACTAATTCTGTCCGATATTCAGACGATGTTTCCCCATTTACCTGCAAGGTGCCATAGGCGACTTGTGATTGCCCAGACACCAAGGT
>JAYWMS010000159.1:0-4970 GCA_035873215.1 Nitrospirota bacterium
GCTCTTCCGATCTTTAGATGGTGTGATCTTTGAAACTTAACGCAAGGGCATAGATCCCAAACTGGGCAACCCAGTGACTATATCGATGATAATCGTCCCTCCAGTATCGGGGGGACTCGATGTGCGTGACAATGTGGCGAACGTAGTGATCGCGATAATCCGTGTCTCCGGTATGCTGCCACAAATCCCACAGACCCCAACTACGGCTGAAGTTGAGTCCGCCGGAGTGGGGAGTGGAGGGTGTAGTCACCGGGTCGAGATGGAATGTCTCTGGATAAAATCTGGCAACCCACATCGCTACTTCCTCTCTCGGTAACACAGCTAAAAGTACCCGACTGCGGTGTAAACACGCAGGAAAGAATTCATCCATACCTTCATCCAAGCTATAAGGAATGTCTGCATCCATAGGGAGCAGGCATTCCTTAGTAAACGCCGCCAATCTTTCTATCACCCTCCCATCTTTCTTGAACTGAGCCCATTCGTACAGATTCAACACAGCCCATGACAGATTGCCATAGGCTCGATGTCGGGAATGGAGCAGAATCTGGTCTGGCAACAGCGAGAAGACCCACTGTTCAAGGCGTGTGGCCACCTCAGTGGCCATCGGCAGGAGATCAGTTTTTCCCGCCCAGCCTTCCCGTTCTTGCGCCAGTTTCAAAAACCAGGAAAAGCCATACGGCATCTCGTGGTCCAGTTCGCCACGCTTTAGGGATGCAAATTCGGCCTCGAGTTTGTCCGGAGACAAAAGTGACTCGGCGGTTTCACTCCATTGCGGATCGTCGGTTAGGCGGGAGGTGGTGAGTAATGCATACACTCCATGCACACAGGAATGCCAATCAATGCATCCACAAAACGCTGGGTGAGCGGTGTCCTGTCGTTGCACACCTTGGGCGACCGTAATCGCAAGGGCCATCAGGTACTCTGCACGGGAGGCGCAAAATTCCTCCCATGAGGGAAGTGAGATGTTAGGGTCTTGGTGGGTGGGCACGAGAATTTCTGCTTTCCGTCAGTGCCAAAAGGATGTTTATGCCATGACAACAACCTGGAGTAAAGGAAAAAACGAAGGCTTCATCCATCAAGGGATAACCCCTCACAGTCTGTTAATTCCAAGAAAATTCAGAGGAGCGCTGTTTCCGCTGAAAGGCGGGGAGGTTCTAGAAACGGTCTTTTGGTCATTGCCTGGGGAGGGCGGGGCTCGGAAATGAGTAGGGAGCAGACCAGGCCAGAAAACAAAGGAAGGAATCTCAGAAGGTTTAAGTGGAGGAGTGGGTAAATGTGACGGGATTGGGAATAAATATAAGCAACGTCGTGAGGATGCATCGCTCATCCTCGCGAATATTCACCACTCAGGGCCTAAATGGAGTACTCGTATAGTCTCGACTACCGTTGCTTGACCGCGTTTTGATAGGACTTGTCCTGCGCTTGCCAATCAAGTCGTAGCCGTTCAGAAATGGCCTTGGACTTGGCATCGCGGTCCATTCGGTTCTCTTGGTTTTTGATGGAGGCTGCTACGGCATTTCCAACGGCATACGAACTTTGTTGACCAAAAATCACCCGGATCGTTTCTGGATGCGGGTTCAATTTTTGATCCTCGCAATATTTCTTCCCGGCAGCGGTTAAACTCGCGTCATTTTCTTCAGTCAGAGGCGTGGTGCCAGCTGGGACGTCTCCCCCGGTAAATGCAAACAGTTTTCCAAGATCACCTACGGCATAACGAACCCGTTCACTTCCCATGTCTCATTTCCTCTCCTGTGTCAGACTTAATTAATTTGATGAAGACAACTGTCAGATGCATAAAAGCCAAGTAGGGTGACTTCCCGGTTAACGAGAAACGGCTTCCTCTTGATTATTCCATCGGGAAGTTCCAAGCGGTGTAGTGTACTCCTTTTTACCGTAATCTCCTAGTCCAGGGCAATACGAAATTTGGCGTGTGGGCGGAACTATCAATCCTTAATATCCGTCCCTAGGCACACAGGCGTTGATCAGCTCCAGGTTGTCCCGTTTGCAGGTGTGAGTCAGGAGCAGGAAATGCGAGGCAGAATCGGTCACGGCCGCCAACTCAAATCGATGGCAGAGCCGAATGGTATAGACCAGGGCAGTAGCAGTTTTAATCAAGGCCCAGCCATACTCATAGCTCGGCCCATCCTCTAGGGAGAAGGCGGTTCGACTCAGTGCCCTAACCCTGTCGACCGAGTAGGGCTGGTCCACCCAAGAGTGTTGAGTAAACTCGGACAAAACGGATTGGCCCTCTGAACCGGTACCCCTGGCTTTGGAAAATTGAGAAACATCAAACAAACCACGTTGAAATCGGTAGTCGTTGAGCAAAACCTCGTGAAAAACTGAACGCCAAACAGCATCAGCAAAATCGCGATTCACGGCAGCAATCATCTCTGAACTCATGGCCCCACTCACGTCATAGCCCTGAACAATCCGGCCAGCTTCTAGAAGCTCGGGATAGTAATCTCCCATGCGATCTGGAAACGCCGTTGTCCCCATCAACGGGGTCAATCGCAGCGCCATAAAGTCTCGAAAGTGCACCGTCTCATAGTCTTCTAGAAGCCGATGAAGTGTACGTTCATGACAGAGATGAAAGGGATAAAACAATCCAGGCATAGCAGGGGAGTCTAGCAAAACCTTTGACCGATAGCAGCGTAGTGGGATCGTTTCCGGAAGTGTATCTGCAAGAATCCTCCGACCAGCTTCGTCATGCCCTCAATTCGTAAGCGGGTATCCATCCTAAATTTTTTCCCCCTTTTTCCTCATACCCGCAGTTCGTGAGCGGATATTCATCCACCTGTCGTATTCCCAAACAACATGACCGACCTGTTTAATCGGCTGTAGGCCATTAATATTCAAAGGAAAGGGCCCGAAGAATTCAATACAGGAGGCACAAGCCAACCAACCTGGGAAAACTCCCACGTGGAAGCAGACCACATTATTCGAATCGCAGCCTTTCTTGGCATCCTCTCGCTGATGGCATGTTGGGAAGTCATCGCCCCACGCCGTCAATCCCAAACACCAAAATCAACGCGCTGGATCGTCAATCTGGCCATGTCGCTGACCAACTCCATCATCCTTCGCATCGTCTTTGTCTCAGGGGCGATGGGTGCCGCCCTTCTGGCAGGGCAAGAAGGGTGGGGGCTACTCCATTTCCTACATTGGCCATTGTGGACGGAGGTAATCGTAGCGATTGTAGTATTGGATCTGGTGGTATACGGCCAACATATTCTGTTTCATAAGATGCCCGTGTTGTGGCGTCTGCATAAGGTCCATCATTCAGACATGGAGTTTGACGTCACGACTGGGGTGCGCTTTCATCCAGTAGAAATTATCATCTCAATGGTCATCAAGATCGGAACAATCATGTTGGTGGGAGCTTCACCGAGTGCCGTGCTCATTTTCGAAGTACTGCTCAATGCAACAGCGATGTTTAACCACAGTAATGTACGCATCCCGTTACAAGTGGATCGCATGCTCAGATGGGTGGTGGTGACTCCGGACATGCACCGGGTGCATCACTCAGTAATCCCAGAAGAAACGAATGGCAACTTTGCGTTTAACCTGCCGTGGTGGGATCGCATCTTTGGAACCTACCAGAATCAACCCTGCCTTGGACATGAACACATGACCATCGGCCTCGAACAATTCAGAGATCCGACACGACTCACCTGGCTGGGCCTTCTCTTTTTACCCTATAAGGCGGAACCGGTTATGATTCAACCAGCCCGCTATGACCCGCTCCAACACATTGAACCATTCAGCGAAGAGGAACAATTCAAAAAGGCCGTTGGGACGGAAGAGAAAGTGCTCACCTAGTGACGAGAGGCATGGTAGTTCCCATCGTGTTCAAGCGAAGTTGGTCCCCCAGATACAATTAAACGGGTGTGAAGAAATTAAATAGTGGGAAAAAAGAGAGAAAACACCCTACTCCTAGTAGGTAAGAAGCCTGCTTGAACCTTTCGTTACGGAAAGACTGTGTGTTTTTCGCGTCGTTGTATGGTTTACCCTTCAGATGCTGCACAGCTTGTAAATCCTAGTAAACGGTAATATGTCATCAACAAAACTGAAGGGTATCCCCTTCAGCCGGCAGGGTTTGCCTATTCATCGTTTTTCGCATCATCACAACCTAACCCCTTGATCTGCCAGTGATTCCCTTCTCCACACAGAAGTTGGCATTTTCTTTGCTTCTAGTCATCACCAGATGTAGTTCCCATGGGGTGCAGAGTAGCAGCAGAAGTTTTGAGTACGCGGTTTGTCTCAACGGACTCACCGCGATGGCAGGCCAGTGCCTGAAGCATTCATCATCTATTATGACTCAAGGGGATAAGCAATGTTACTTCATAAGATGGCACATCCACGATTCATAGCGGGAATGATCATGATGACATTAACCGCAACCTCACCCGCAACGGCCTTCGGACAAGAAAGGAACATCACACAAACATCGATTGTTAGTCATGTAGTTTTTAATAAATCGTTCAAAGAGCAAGTTGCCCTAGGCCGAGGGGACACAAATATTCTCAACTCCTCGTGGTCCCTCATTAACCACGAAATGCTAGCTGACGAATTTCCCCAAGACTGGCGTGCGATCCCCGATCAGGCTAAACAAACGGCCTCCATACAAAAGATTGTCGTCGGGGGGGTAAATCCCGAAATGGGACTGGAGTCCTTCGATCCCGATTGGGCCAAAGCCCCCCCATTCGAGATCCCCATGAAACCGGCTGGGAAGGTGTTGGAGGGATTAATTGATAATTTTGAAGTTCCACCTGCTACCCCTGAAAGTGAAGGTACTGATCCGGATAGTGTGCCGAATAATATTCCCACCAACCTAGTTGATAACCTCGAGTATTATTTAGCCAACTACTTCAAGCCAGCCACCAACCAACAAACAAGGCGCACGCGATGGGGGCAACAACTCTTTAAGATCATTAAATGCACCCGGTGTCATACGCCCGGTCTCGTCATTGAGC
>JAYWMS010000187.1:0-12043 GCA_035873215.1 Nitrospirota bacterium
CTGTACTGGAGAGCCTAGCGCTTCAAGCCGAGCGACCGCCTCTTGATAGGTCAGTCTGGGAAACGGTGGAAGAATGGATTCCAACTTTGTGACATCACGTTCTAAGATTTCGAGTTCCGGGCGACGCCGTTCTAATACACGCTTGACGATGAAACAAAGGAGGGCTTCCGCTAAATCCATGGCCTCAGCTAAATCTGCAAATGCCACTTCCGGCTCCACCATCCAAAATTCCATCAGGTGCCTGCGGGTCTTGGATTTTTCTGCGCGAAACGTTGGCCCAAAACAATAGACTTTGCCCAACGCTGCAGCAGTGGCCTCTGAGTAGAGTTGACCACTTTGCGCCAGATACGCTGTTTCCTCAAAATATTGAGTCTGAAACAATGTCGTTGTGCCTTCGCATGCATTCGGCGTAAAGATCGGCGTATCCACAAGCACAAAATCGCGCTCATCAAAAAAGTCTCGTGAGGCCTTAATGAGCTCATGGCGAATTTTGAGAATTGCTTGCTGTCGGCTGGAGCGCAACCACAAGTGGCGCTGGTCCATCAAAAATCCAACGCCATGTTCTTTCGGTTGAATGGGAAAGGTTTCAGCCAGATGTATGATGACCAAATCACTCACATCCAATTCATATCCACCAGGGGCACGCGCGTCTTCACGGGGCACTCCCGTAATGCTCACTGAAGATTCCTGCGTCAACTGCGCTGACAATGCAAATTGTTCTGCGCCGAGGGTCGACTTACTCACGATGGCCTGCACATCGCCTGATCCGTCACGGATGGTGAGAAATTGAATTTTTCCACTGGATCGGCAATGGCGCACCCATCCATTTATTTGGACTGGCAGTCCGACCTTTTCAGAGATACGGGCTATGGAGACTACAGAAGGGTGTGTCATATGGATTAGATCAAACGTGGTGACATTTCATGTTTCTAATACTTGTTCCCTAGCAACCAATCAAGAGCAACCCATCATTACGGTTGAGGAGTGATAGATGATACACAGAAAAGTTATCTTGAAACCACATCTAGACATTCCTCAGGCAATGTCCTGCAGATTCATGCTAGCTATTCAATTAATTGACAGCATAAGAACCACCAGACTATCATGAGCCCTTTCAATGAAAGGAGGTGCCTGTATGAGTTACACCATTACCGTTCGGGATTTGAAGAATCGATTAGACGGAGGCGATACATTATTCTTGTTAGATGTTCGAGAACCTCACGAATACTCGCTGGCCAAAATTGAAGGATCGGTGCTGGTTCCACTCGGAACACTCCCCAATTCTCTCGATCAATTGGATCAAAACGCTGAGATCATTGCGTATTGCCATCGTGGCATGCGCAGTGCCGATGCCGTCGGATTTTTACTTCAGCAAGGTTTTACCAATGTCAAAAATCTCATTGGTGGAATCGAGGCCTGGTCGGTTGAAATCGACCCGACAGTACCACGCTATTAGGTTCCACTCACCGGCGAAATACGAACCATCCCGGCAATCTCTACTTTGGTTGTTCGCGAAAGAATTGGACCGTTTCACTCAAGCCGTCGGCTAACGACACCACCGCTTCCCACCCAGTCTCTTTGCAAAGTTTGCTGGCATCAAGAACGCTCCGCTCCAGTTCGCCTTTTTTTGCCGGTCCATGAAGTTCTTTGCATGTTGATTTCGTTAAAGCCGTCAATTCTGCAAAAATGGCATTCACTGTTGTTTCTTGACCGGTTCCCACGTTGTAAATACCTGTCGCCTCCGAGTTCATACAACGCATGACAGCTTCAAGCACATCCCCGATATACACATAATCTCGCGTTTGCATCCCCGTTCCATTAATCAGTGGCTGTTTGCCTTGCAACATTTTTTGAGTAAAAATGGCCACCACCCCGGCCTCTCCTTCAGGATTCTGTCGAGGTCCATACACATTAGCAAATCGAAGTGCCACAGGTTTAATCCCAGCCACGCACTCGAAATATTTCAAATAATACTCACAGGACAATTTACTGATCCCATAGGGTGATAACGGTTGAAGCGGATGGGACTCGGGTGCCGGAAACACTTGTTGTTCTCCGTACACCGTTCCTCCTGATGAGGCAAATATAACTTTTCGCACACCGTGTTTGACCGCATGCTCTAATAAATTAATTGTTCCCATGATATTGACTTGTGCATCAAATCGGGGATCTTCTGTCGACCGGCGGACATTCATTTGTGCCGCCATATGCACCAGCACAACTGGACGTTCCTTTCTAAAGGCACGCTCAACGCGTGAACTCCCTATGTCCATCTTGTAAAAGGCGGCACTTCGATTGAGATTGCTCTTTTTTCCTGTTGAAAGATCATCAATGACTGAAACTTCATGTCCTTCATGGACACACCGATCCACAATATGTGATCCAATAAACCCTGCCCCACCTGTTACTAACACATTCATATGCATATGCGCTTTTTCCTTAGAAAGCAGTAATTGCGGTCAGCTAGGATTTCCTCTGAGGCCTATCTTCCATTCATTGTTCAACTCATCCGCTCATGAGCCGTATGCTTCATTATGTTTTTCGCTTCTCGAGAGCCACAAGAATCTCACGATTTCCTTTCCTTCCCAAAACGGGAGAATCCATCGTCCCTATTTCAAAGAGCCCGAACCGTTCAGCCAAAATCAGTATTTTTTGCTTCACAGCATGACGCAAACTATCATCCCGGACAATCCCGCCGCGTCCTACTTGATCGACTCCCACTTCGAACTGAGGCTTGACTAGTGCAATGACTTTTGCTGCAGAGGAGAGAAATTTCACAATACAGGGAATGACCAACTCCAAAGATATGAAGGACACATCTATGACCAATAACTCAATCGGATCAGGAATCACTGATGGATCCACATAGCGAATATTCGAACGTTCCAGGACCACAACGCGTGGGTCATTTCTTATCTTCCAATCCAACTGCCCATACCCCACATCAACGGCATAGACCCGTACGACTCCTCGTTGAAGCAGGCAGTCGGTGAAACCTCCGGTCGACGCACCAACATCCATCGCCATAAGCCCTTGTACTTCGATGGAAAAGGCATCCAAGGCTGCAGCGAGTTTGTCTCCGCCTCGGCTCACGAACGCAGAAGAAGGTTGAAGGAGATCTATTCGAGCTTCTACTTCCACCACCTTCCCACGTTTATCTACCAGATCACCATTTACCCTAACTAAACCAGCCAATATATAACGACCGGCTTGTTCCCGACTTTTTGCCAAGCCCTTTCGCAACAACAGTGTATCAAGCCGCTCCTTGGCGGGTTTCTGCGGGGTTGCGCACATTCCAGATTTTGGATTTATTTTAGAAGGCTGGGGGTGGAGAATGGGCACTGGATACCAGAAAGAGGAATGCCAAGAGACTGTATTAATTCAACTCTTCCTTGGGTGGCTCAACGCTGAATGCTTCCAATCGTTTTTTTCCGTCTTTCTCCTGAACCATAATCTCGACCTTCCGTTCCGCGTCATCAAGCATCTTCAAACAGGTTTTGGAAATTTTCACACCTTCTTCAAAAATCTTGAGGGAATCGTTTAATGGCAAGTCACCTTTTTCCAACTCTGCCACGATACTTTCAAGACGTGAGAGGGCCTCTTCAAACTTTATGGTTGCCATCCGTGCTGATCCTTACGCTCATCATGTGTTTCGCAAACTTTTTTCTGCGGCCATGCCCAAGAATTAGGCTCATTGGCCATTATACGCTGGTGCATCTACAGGTCAAGATGTGACGCATCCTTTTGCACCTTCTCTACTTTGCAAGACAGATGTCCATCAAATAGTCTCGCGCGAATTCGAGTGCCAACTTCCACATCACCAATGCTTCGTACAATATCCCCACTCGCTACCAACTCGACCATACTATAACCTCGAGCTAATGTGGCCAATGGACTTAAATCTTGTAACAAGGTGATGACCCTCTGAAGCTCTCGCCGCTTCAGCGTCACGAGGGAAGGCAACACGTTCTGCAAGCGAACCAGTAATTGATGAATCACGAGTGATCCCTGCCGAATCGATCGTCGCGGGCTATGGGCATTCAGTGAAACACGCAGTGAATCAATGCGGGGACGCCATACGGAATAGACACGACTTATCGCCTGTGTTAAGCGATGATCGAGATCATCAATGCATTGCGCATGGTGTTGAATGATGTGTGCCGGATGAGGGCATGCACTTTGTGCTGTTTGAAATCGATGTCGAAAGATTTGAAGCTGATGTTCCATTCCCTGGATCACCCGCCCGACATTCATGGCGATAGACTCCTTGATGTCGCGTAATACCGGCGTGACAGCCTCAGCCGCAGATGATGGCGTAGCTGCTCGATAATCTGCCACAAAATCTGCCAGTGTGACATCAATTTCATGGCCCACGGCCGAGACCACTGGAATATCGGAATCAGCGATAGCCCGCACCACCACTTCCTCATTAAAACACCAAAGATCTTCCCATGAGCCTCCCCCACGACTTACGATCAGCACCTCGACTTCTCCCATTTGATTACATTGTCGTATGCCCTGAGCAATGCGCACTGCAGCCCCTTCTCCTTGAACAGGCACGGGATAGATCACCACGCTCATGATTGGACATCGTCGATGCAGTACCGTGAGAATATCGCGGATGGCAGCCCCTGATAACGAAGTCACGATTCCGATCTTCTGCGGAAGAAAGGGAAGCCCACGCTTTCGAGTCTGGTCGAACAGCCCCTCTTGAGCCAACCGGGTCTTCAATTGTTCAAATGCGATTTGGAGAGCACCAACGCCCTTGGGCTCTATCGATTCTACTACAACTTGAAAGTCGCCCCGAGGCTCATAGACCGTCATCCTCCCCCGCACGACAATCTGTAATCCATCTTCCAATGAGAAACGTATCTGTCGAACGATGCTTCGAAATGCAACAGCTCGAATCTGACTATTGGCATCTTTTAGCGTAAAGTACATGTGACCGGAGGCAGGCATCCGAACATTCGACACCTCACCTTCGAGCCAGAAATCCAAAAACTCGCTTTCAAGAGATGTTCGAACAAGGGATGTCAATTGTGTAACGGTCAGGACGGGATTGGTCGAATTGGCCACGATGATGAGGATGCGTGCGCTTATTCCATTTCTCGTATGCGCTGTATGCCCACCGCTTTGCCTGTTGCAGAATCCAGTGTGACGAGCACAGCACTAAACACGGCAGGACCTGAAGCCACCTCAAACCGACAAGGCAGTTGTGTGACAAATTTTTCGATGACAAGATCTTTCTTAAATCCGATCACGGAATGCACCGGCCCCGTCATGCCAATGTCGGTGAGGTAGGCGGTTCCCTTTGGTAAAATTTGCTCGTCTGCGGTTTGCACGTGAGTATGGGTACCGACCACGGCCGTGACTTGACCATCCAAAAAATGACCCATCGCCATTTTTTCTGAAGTCGTTTCGGCATGCATGTCTACGATAATGGCTTTGGTTTGGTCTCGGAGGTGGGCGACTTCACGTTCAGCTACGCGAAACGGGCAATCTAAAGCCGGCATAAAAGCCCGTCCCATGACTTGCAGGAGTCCAAGTTTTTCGCCACCGGGTAGTTCCAAAAGCAGCGTTCCTTTGCCCGGCGCACCCGGAGGATAATTGGCTGGTCGGAGTAACCTGGACTCTTTCCGAAAAAAATCCATGATCTCTTTTTTGTCCCACGCATGATTTCCCGTCGTGAGGGCCGCAAAGCCCAGGTCAAATAGATCTCCTGCCAAATCGGGGGTAATTCCAAAACCACCGGCTACATTTTCACCGTTTCCGATAACCACATCGACTTGGTGATGCTCAATAACCTTCTGCAACCTTTTGGTGATAACCCGCCGCCCCGGTTCCCCAATAATATCTCCAATAAACAATACGATCACGATTGTAACAGAAGCCTTTCCAATCCAACCTTAGGGTCCGGTCACGAAATAACCGGTACAATTGGCCGAGACGATTTTGGAGCGAGCCAAGGAGCGAAGAGCGCGCATGCCGGAAGTATGAAAGCGATGAGCGACGCCGGCGCAACCCAAAAGCGTCCCGGCCCTATGGGGAAGCCCATCTTTGGTACGGTGCATCGTTGCTCCTCGTTCACATAGTTCCGCTATGCTCTCTCGTGGCGCCTTGCCCCGACCACAAATCTGGGCCTCCCAATTATAGCGGTTATTTCGTAACGGACCCTTACTTGGCAAAATCGACAAACCGACTTTCCCGGATCACCGTGACTTTCACTTGGCCCGGATATGTCATTTCTTGTTCAATTTTTTTGGCTAATTCACGTGAGACACGATAGGCTTCGCTATCAGACAACTCTTCTTGCCGCACAATGACTCGAACCTCGCGACCGGCTTGAATGGCATAGGCTTTGTCCACTCCTCCAAACCCCACAGCCAGTGCTTCAAGTTTTTCAAGTCGCTTGACATACGCTTCTAGTGTTTCTCTCCTAGCTCCCGGACGAGCGGCCGACAACGCCTCAGCCGCAGCCACCAACACAGACTCCGGACAAATCGGTTCGACCTGTTCATGATGCGCCGCAATCGCATTGACAATTTTTTCTGACTCCCCGTATTTCTTGGCCATATCGGCCCCCAGCATCGCATGCGTACCTTCTTCTTCCTGACTCACGACCTTGCCGATATCATGAAGCAGCGCCCCTCGTTTGGCCAACTTGATATCAAGCCCGAGTTCAGCGGCCATAATCCCGCAGATGTACGAAGCTTCCCTCGCGTGAAACAGATTATTTTGACCATAGCTCGTTCGATAGCGAAGCCGCCCCAGCAGTTTCACGATTTCCGGGTGGAAATCTGAAAGCCCGACTTCAAAGATCACCTTCTCCGCCTCTTCTCGCATGAGTTTGTCGATATCACTTTTCACCTTCTCGACAACTTCCTCGATGCGTGTCGGATGGATCCGCCCATCCTGCATGAGGCGCTCTAATGCCACCTTGGCGACTTCACGTCGCAACGGGTCAAAACCCGAGACGATGACAGCTTCCGGGGTTTCATCAACGATCAAATCAACTCCCGTCGCTGCCTCAAGCGCCCGAATATTTCGACCTTCTCGTCCGATAATTCGGCCCTTCATGCCATCACTGGCGAGGGGAACCACCGAAATGGTCGCTTCATTGACATAGTCCCGGGTAATACGCTGAATAGACCGGGTGACAATTTCTCGCGCTTCCCGGTCGGCAGTCTCACGCGCTTCATCCAGTATGCGCTTGGTTACACCAGTCGCTTCCAACCGCACGTCACCTTCAATTTCGGCCAAGAGCTGACGCTTTCCCTCTTCCATCGTCAAGCCGGCAACTCGTTCTAGCCCTTCACGGTGTTCTTTGACTGTTTGCTCACACACCGCCACTTTTGATCGAAGGGATTCCTCTAATTGATCCATGCCCTTTTCGCGCTTGCGCCCTTCTTCCTCTCGCCGGTCAATATTTCCAAGCTTTCGCTCCAAACTCTCTTCGCGTTGGATTAACCGCTTTTCAAGCGATTGCATCTCACTTCGTTTCTCTTTTTCTTTTTTCTCTAGTTCGGATTTTGCTTGAAAAATGAGATCCTTGGATTCGATTTTCGCTTCTTTGATGAGGTTTTCAGCCTCACGCTCTGAAGACTGGGTCAATTGGCGAATTTGATCAACGGCATTCTGCTTTTGTGTCGACAATCGACGTCCCTGCCAGATGCTATTCAGAAGAAAACCCAGCCCGATCCCCGTAAGGGCAAAAACCACTGAGATCACGATATGTGTCATGGTGAAAATGGCCAACACCCCCCTTCCAAAAACTTCCTATGCAGAAATCGATCTGACATCTCGAGAAACGGAACTCCCCAAGACTTCAGACCTTTTTTATGTAGAAAAAATGGATGTGAAGAGAAATTAGGTTAAGGCAGACTAACGCAGAAAAAACGCATTGGAAGGGTCACGTGGTGCTACGGGATATTGAGTCCAAGAGCTTTGGGTCTGAACGGTTCGACAAATCCATGAAATTCATACCGTTGTTTCATGCAAAAGCGCTCAAATTAGAGACACTCCCCCAAAATTTCCTTGAGTGATGAATGGTCGTTCCATGAAAAACAAACCATCGGAATATCCGGACTGCAAGCCGGAGAGGAATAATCAACACTGTACAGGAAAAATATGTTCATCAACTTGATCACTCCTAAGCTTTCAATCACTCAACTGGATCTTTTTTCTCCGAAACACTGTCATTTGCTCGAATACTCAACCAATGTGTGCGTAACTTTCACTGCCTTGATACTTCACATACTCCTCAATCGTCTCTCACATGTTCCCAGCTGAGTACAGTCACACGCTTAGTGGTGTCTCAGCATTTTCTTTACCTTAATCTTAAGACGGTACCAGAGCATAGGTCTTCCTGCAAGGTAGGGACTTGCAGGATGTTGAAAAAGTCCGCCAGCAGCGTTCTCGGCGCTTTGTCAGGCTCACGTACTCTCTCTACGCTCCCCGTGCCAAAACGCCAGCGGCCTTCCTGAACGGCCCTTTTTGAACATCCTGCTAGAGAGGAGAAGAATTTTCCAATTGAGCATCAATACCCTCTAACATTCCCAGGGCGCGCCGTTCAATTTCAGCTTCACTCGCTTGGCGACGATGCTCTTGCTGAAATAACTGATCAGCAATGTTTAAAGCGGCCAGAATCGCAATCTTCGTAGGCGTAGTCGTAGCTAAGCCCTGCGCCACTCGATCCATCTGTCCTTCCACATACTGGACAAGCTCCTGCACATAGGTCTCATCGGCTTCTCCCTGCAGAGCAAGCCGATACCCATACACATCGACTTCAATAGCTTTGGTCACCAGCGACGGCCCCATGCAATTCCCCGTTTTGACACTCTACCACGTCTAATTCTTCAAGCACTTTTTCGACGCGGTCCCGAATCTGAGTTCGCTCTTCTTCCCATGCCAAGGCTCGCTCTTCTTGGTGGTTCTTTGTTTCATACGCATGCTGTAACTCCTCCTGTAAAACCGCATTGGCTCGTCGCAATTCCATGACTTCCTGAACCAATTTGCGCACACGTAAGTCTAGGGCATTCAGCTTTTCAAAGCTCATAGGTATAAACCTCTAACTATTTTAGCCAAATCGTGGGAACTATAAAAACTTTAGCAGGACATGTCAAGAGAGGAGCTACTACATGTAGTGGCGCTTAGAAAGTGGTAGGCACGATAGCTTGTGAGTACGCGTTTCACATACCTTCTTGTTTCTTTGTAGGAGATTAGCTCGACAAATTCATCGGGATCTCGATCGCCGGATTTGGCAATCCAGCGCGCCACGACATGGGGGCCCGCATTGTATGCAGCAACCGTATACGCGAGATTGCCTTCATATTTTTTCAGTAATTGAGCAACATAACCGACGCCCAACCGGATATTGGTGTCACCGCGAAATAAATCCTCTGTTTGAAATGGTGACATTCCCAATTGATTTGCCACCCGACTAGCAGTTTCCGGCATCAATTGCATTAACCCCATCGCTCCGACTGGCGAGAGCGCACGAGGGTCATAAAGGCTTTCTTCTCGAATGATCCCTGCCACAAGATAAGGATCAACGATTGGATCAGCATAGGCCTGAATGTTCTCTAAGTACCCCCTAGGATAAGCTACCTGCCACAACTGGGATGATTTGGGTAGCTCTCCTCGCTCGATCTGCTCACGAAAATATCGCCTCACCACGAAAAGTGCGGAATCGTACGCTCGAGACTCCATGAGGTGAATAGCCAATTGGGATAACGAATACTGATCGGAGCGAAAACTTTTTACCGTCTGCATCAATTCCTGAGAAGACTCACTCATCAAACCTAACTGTCTAAATTCTTCCGATTTTTGAAAGGATACACTGTCGAGATAGGATGGCGGCCCTACTGATTTCACCTCCTTAAACCCAGGGGACGATTCCGTGAGACCATTGCTGATCTGATCAGGGCCAATGTGTTGACGTGCCAATTGTCCGTAATATGTCACAGGAGAATCGACGGCCAAACGCCGATAGAAACCCTGTGCTTCGTCTTTTTTGCCGAGTCGACCCAAAGCCCGGGCCTGCCAGTATTGAGCTTGTTGGGTGCGTGTTCGATTGGTAACTCGGTCATCCATCGATTGAAATGCTGCAACGGCCTTCCTATGCTTGCCCTGTTGGTATTGCAACCATCCTAGTCGCCAGAGCGCTTCGGCTTTTGCCTGAGCTGAACCTCCCACCTTGGCCGCCTTCTTATAGGATTGTATTGAAGCAGCGAAATTCCCTTTGTCCTCAAACCAAATTCCACACATCCAGTTAATTTGAGACTGGCGGCTCCTGGAAAGTCTTGAGGGTAAGGCATTTTGCAAGTCGAGAAGAGCCTCCCCCTTACCCTGCCGCAAATACACTCGGGCCAACCATTCTGTCGCCTTACCCCGCCACGAAGAGGGATGTGTCGCGAGCGCATGAAAGACTTGTTCTGCCATTGGATAACGCTTCAATCGAACATATGCCATCGCCAGATGGAATTGGCCTTGTTCGAGTCGAGGACTTCGGGGCTTACTGTCGATATAGACGGTAAAGTCTGCAATGGCCTGCTCAAACTGCGCCAACTTCATGTAGCTGTTAGCTCGTTGATAATAATTTCGCGGTGTTTTCGTCCAGTTCAGCTCAGCCAACCAACCCACTGGTGGCACCTCATCAAGGGCTTTGGCTTCAGGGCTTTCGGGATAACGCCACCAAAGCTCTTGTAAGGCCTTTTGTGATTCGTGTGGCAGTTGAAGACGATCTACACATTCTGCGATGGCATACAAGGCTGACGGCGCTTCAAGGTTTTTGGGATCCGAGGCATGGGCTTTCCGCAACAGAGGAAGGGCCTGACGACATTGCTGAGCCTTATAGCGGGCCAGGCCAGCCCGATACATAATGGCACTTTGAAAGACAGGAGACGTATCTGTGGCCATCAGGGATTCAAGTAATTCCGCAGCCTCAATGTTTTTCTCGAGGGCACGTAACGCCTCTCCTTGATGAAGTTCGATGTAATCCTTAAGAAGAGGAAAATCTCGACTGGCAATTTTCAAAAACGTCAATGCTTGGGCAGGATGATCATTTTCTAGAGTGAGTCCTATCCGAAGCCCCGCCCGTTTAGCCCAAACAGAATCTGGAAAATTTTCTTGGATCTTCTGAAACCGCAGAAGCTGTAAGTCCCACTTTTCTGGGTTAATATCTGCAAAATACACTGCGTTCCGAAAACAGACCTCGGGTTTATCACACACTAACTCGGGGATACTCGGCTCAGGTAACGGTTGTGCCCCGGTCAAAAACACGACCAGCAAGAGCGCGAAACCGACTAGTATGGGATAGGGAAATAGGGTGTAGACGACGAGGCGGGATTGCATGATGAATTTATTGCCTAACCAAACCTTGATTCCTAACTGTGCCGTGAAGTGGAAGGACCTGCAGATTCGAAGCGTTTAGTGTCGCTGCCCAATGTCAAGAAAGAGTCCAGACCTCAAATGCCTTGTCGTAATCCTATCACAAGATGCTTTCTTATCGGAAAATTCTCCTAATTGATTGAGGTTTAGTCAACTTGTTGCCAAAACTACAACACCGTCTGGACCTGTTGAAGGAAAGGCTGGTTTCGTGAATCGTGATGGGAAATCCGTGATTGGGTAAAGAAACACCGTTGCTCTTTTTTCCCTACGGGTCAGGGATTAGGTCGAAGGAAGGGTCGCCATGTCGCCGGTAGGATTGAGAAGCGTGTAGTTGATCATCCGTTTAGGACTGAGGTACTCGACGATTTCAAGAGGAAGATCGCGAGGTCGAAGATTTTGGGTTATAGACAACTCTTCCTGTTGTTCAAGGTCAATCACCACAGCTTCAACCGTAGACATTTCTGCCGTGTAGAGTAATACAAGCGGGCGCAACCGATTCTTGGCATTGATGTTTATCACCATGCCTATAGACTGGTCGCTTAATTGAACGAACGAACCAGGAGGGTACACCCCTAGGATCCGGATCAATACCACAATGGCCTCCAACCACAAAACGCCCTTAAATTTCACAAAAAGATGAGAAAGCGCTTCTGAG
>JAYWMS010000189.1:0-2982 GCA_035873215.1 Nitrospirota bacterium
CATTCACGATACGTGGTTCCATTGGTGGCAGTTGCCGTACTCGTGGTGAAGACATCAAACACATCCTCATCACACCATCGATCTTCATCAGCATCATCTTGATAACAGCGCTTGCCCCATTCTGTAGAATCGGTCATCGGATCATTGGGGATACTGCGGAGATAGCGACGTATGGCAAGCTTTTCCGACACCGTGGCTTCGGCCCCGGTTAACTCAATCTCCAAGAGTGTTTCCAAGGTCTTAGGATACCCAGTGACCCCGGTGTTTTCTTTGCAGGATAGCTGGTTTTTGACGCAAAGGGGCCCCAGCAGAATATTGCCGTCTCGAGCCCAATCCTTCCGAAAATTGTCAATCGAGGTTCGCATCATTCGTAGGGTCTGTCGAAGTTCTAATTCTTTCGCACGCTTGGTACTGATCTTTGTCAGCGGTAGAGCGACCGATGCTAAAATGAAGATGATCACCAGTGTGATCATCAGTTCCAGTAACGTCACACCATGTTGCTTGCGAAACATGTTACAGAATCCGAATCAGTCCGTGCTGGACCAAGACGGGAACTGTTTGCCCGGACTGTTGGGTCAAGCTGGGCTGTTTGATGACAATCGGAGCATTTCCTTTGGCTTTGGCCTTAAAACTCAAGATTGCCAAAACCCCGTTTCCATTCACTTGCGTTCCCTTCCTAGAAAATTGCAATAAGATTGTCCCAGATTGTGGGGCAGCTGAAATCGTCATTCCTGGTTGCCCTTTTATTTTCGGGAAAAACGCTCCTTCGATGGCTTGAACAAAATCTAGGAGAGCCGGATCATAGGAAATGGTCATCTTGGTCTTCTGAATATTGGAAAATGCCTTGGCTGCTAGATTTATCCGAACGGTCTTCCCTGGGCCAGTCTGAACCTGAGTTGGTGTCACGACTATTTTGGTCTTGGTGGAAAGTTGACTTTTTGGCGTCACCGGCTGGGGTTGCACGGGCGGCGTTGAAGGAACAGCGGCCGTTTGAGTCGAGGCTTTCTGGGTTCCGTTCCCAATTGGTTCTGCCTCCGCTTCTTCAGAAGGAACAACCTCGAGGACCGGAAGAGGTTCTTGCCGAGCAAACAAAGGCGCATTGGCGAATCGGTCCGCGGTCCCGGACCAGAGTGCCTGTTTGGCGATATTAGGTGGCGTGAGAAGGCGGATAATTCTTGGGGTAATGGAAATAATCACTTCAGTGGTGATTTTCGTCGTATCATTCAGGAAAAAATCTTGAATGAAGGGTATTCCGTCCAACCCGGGTATGGTTTCACGGGTTTTTCGATCGTCTTCCTGGATTAGGCCGGCAAGGATAACCGTTTCACCGTCCCGCATGTTCAAGGTCGTTTCTGCCGTTCGGTTGCCGAAGCGGAACTGATTGATCCCTTCTGCCAACTGGACTTGATCCCCGATTCGACTGACTTCGATCTTGATCTTAATGGTGATCTCACCAGTCAGGTGAATGGTGGGTTCCACATCAAGCTTGACCCCGGTATCTTTGAATTCGATTGAGGTGACAGTGGATTGTGTCGACGTTGTTACGGCAGTATTGGGCGTTGTATTCGTGGTGGAAAGCAATATGGGTTCCTTGGTGCCGACATTGATGGAGGCTTTTTCATTATTTGAGACACGTAACTGCGGTGATGCTAGCGTTTTGGCATCGGATTCCGATTTAAAGAAGTCTAAGAGGATACTGGATGGAAATTTTAGGAGATAGGAATCTGGCCCAATGCTCGTCAGCTGTTTATAGGTCCAGTCCGTGACGGAGGAACTAAAGGTCGAATCTGGAGGAAAAGCCCCTGCACCAATCTGCTTTCCAATACTCGCACCCAACTTTCGGTTTTTTGTTCGATTGACTTCGAATACTTCCACCTCTAAGACGACCTCGGAGTCACGACGATCATTGGCCATGATAATCTGTTCAGCGAGTTGAATCTTGACCGGTTCGTCTCGAATCACGATGGTATTCAAGGGTTCATTCACATAGACGCGCTTTGTTTCCAGTATGGTTCTGACCAGATTGGCCATGTCTTTCGCTTTCGCGTTGGACAAGTAGAACGTCCTTATCATCAGGTCACGATATTGCTGGCGTTTTTGTTTCGTGTTGGGAATGATGAGCAACGTATCAGGGCCAACCTGTTGATAAAACAACTGATTGGTGGCTAGGATCAAAGTGAGCGCTTCATTGAAGGGCATTTCTTTGGTGAAGATTGTTACCAGGTCATCTCGGACATCTTTTTCAAACAAAATGTTGAGATTAGCCGTCCTAGCTAAAATTTCAAACACTTGCTTAAGTCGTGTATTCTGAAAACGCAGCGTGACTGGTTCCGTGGAGCCTCCTATAGCCTTGAACTTCGTTTGTTCTTGTGCCACGACCGTGATGCCTTCCAAGGCTTTGGTAAGGTTGGGATCGAGTTCGATGGCACGTTCAAATGCGTTTAAGGCTTCATCCAAGCGTCCCAGATTTCTGAGCTTCTGCCCATCTTTCAGCTTTTCCCTGGCTTCTTTCAGTCGAATGACATCTGCCAAGGCCGAGTGATGTTCGACTTTTTCAGGGTCAAGCCCTACGGCAAATTGAAATTCTTGCATGGATTCCGGGAGGTGGCCTTCTTTCAGATACTTACGGCCTCTTTGATAGTGTAATTCTGAGGCTTTGGCCTTGACATTCCTGTATTCGGCATTGAGTTTGTCGTTAAAAGGGTCTTGTCGTAGTGCATCTCGATAGGCCCCTACTGCACCGTACCAATTTTCTTGCTCTACCATTTGCTCAGCCAGTTGTACTTCGTGGGGCGTGCATGCCAGGAGGAACAAAAAAACAAGGATGAAGCCTAGATGAAAACTTGGGCTTAATTGAGCCTTGCAGTTTGGGTGAAAAAGAGGTGACATGCTTGTCATAGTGACCGAAAAACGTTGGTGAAAACTGAAAAAACTATATGTATTCAGCCTACCATAACTTACTACAGGTGAACAGATTGTGAC
>JAYWMS010000218.1:0-4041 GCA_035873215.1 Nitrospirota bacterium
AGGTAAGTAGCCTGACGACTGAAGGCAGAAACATGACTCGACACACCGGGTCAACCGCAGGATGTTCAAAAAGGCTCGTCCAGCAAGGCCGCAGGGAACGAAGGACCTCCAATATACTATAACGTATGTTGGAGGTCCTGAGTGGCGCGCGGAGCGCACTCAGCGTACGTGAGCACGACAACGGACCGAGAACGCCGCTGGCGAACTCTTCGGCAAGACTCAGGGCAGGCTTTTTCAACACTCCCTCAATGGATGTTGAAGTCGATAGGCATACAGAGCCATGCCCACAGCCATGGTTGCATTGAGGGAATCAATCGAGGATGAGATAGGAATGGCCAGAGTCTGCGAAAGACTCAGATGACCCAACCCCTGCCCCTCTTCACCAACCAACAACCGAATATTTTTAGGCCAAGCAAATGTTGGGAGGCTCTCCCCCATTAGGTCGAGACCGATAACCGAGTCCACCGATGACACTTCCCTGATCGAAGGACCACGATACAAGGTGGCAGAGAATATGGCGCCACTCGCCGAACGAACGGCTTTGGGATGCAGGGGGTGTGCCGATTCCTGCAATACGATAACTTTGCTCACACCCATGGCTACTGCCGTTCGAATGACGGCCCCTACATTGGCAGGGTCCCCTAGCGGACACAACAACTCAAGCCCCTCCGGAAGAGATGTTAGATTCGAGACCTTTAAATCCTGGGCATTACACACGAGCAAAGGAAACCGAGTGCCAAAGATATCGATTTGATCAAATAGCTTTTGATCCACCTGAAAGAGCTTCAATTCAGGGTGAATCCCCGCCAATGGCTGTCCATGTGGAGGGGAAATTAACTCGAGGCATTGATCTGAATGTTCGGACAAAGTTTCTCGAACGAGCCGCTCTCCGGAAACCAAAAATTGCCCAAACTCGTCAATGCCCTGCGATTCCAGTAAACATCGCCAGCGTTTCACCTGCGTGTTCTGGGAACTGGTGATCATGGAGGGTTGGAACGAAGGCTTCATGAGATCAAAACAGAAAAAAGAGGCCGGCTTCCCCTTGATAGATTTGGCCCACCGACAACGGAAGCTAGATGATACAGGTCTTTGAGGTAAAAAAAGAAGATCCAACAGAAACCGTCAAACCGGGGGGGACAGCGGATACTAAGGGATCTAACGAGCTGTAGGTGTATAAACAGACAAAGCGACAAAAGCAGGAGTAAACAACTTCTTTACTGAAATGGGATCGCCCGCGGTACCCTGTCAGGGAATTTGATTACATCTACAGGGAATCACGAATGGCCTTTAGAATCTGTTGCGAGCGGACTTCGTCCCCGATCAGCCCCACACGAATAGTAATCTTAGACCGTGAGGGTGTGAGTGAATCAATATAAATCCAGACGTTCCGATCATCTGCGGTGACGGATTCGACTTTACCAGATAATTTATCCCCTTGATCCTTCAAGACTGGCATATCCAAATCCTTCAACCCATCAATAGCGGCCTCATGTACGTCGTCAACGGGTGCGTTCACTTCATCTTCCAGTTTTCCCATATAATATGCCGCACTTCCCGCCCCAGCCCCTGCGCCGACGAGCAGCAGACAGCCAGAAGTTGAAGCAATGATGGCGAGTAGTAGGGTAAAACGAAACACATGAGAGATGAGATGGCACCTGATTCCTGAGCACTTCATAAGCCCTCCCGCATAACCACAAAGAATTGTTAATACAAACTCTATCGTCACATTCTCCACAACTCTAGAGCAATGAGACCCAATCTTTTCTGGGAGTAAAGCTGGGCAAGGTGGAATGCCGACACTCCCCCTTTGCCCAGTTCTCCCTCCCACACGCCCAAAGGGATCGCCATGCTTGGGACCAGCCGTGGCAAAAGGGCCGTTCCAGCTCTTCTCGAGATGGGTGCCATTCGCCATGGTAGTGGCACCCACCATACCTGATCACTTTTGCAACAACGTCGTTCTCTTATATAATAGTCTTGCTTTTAGAATCGCCAAACCGTTTAAACCGCCCTCAGCCATATAAACCTTTTTCATGAGGAACGAGGCCATGGAATCGCCCTCAGCGCTGGGAATCAAAAAAGTGTATTCGATCGAATTTGTGGTCGAGTATTTCGACCGCAGTCGTGACTTCTACCTCAATAAAATGGGGTTTGCGGAGACCCATCAGTCCACGCGGGATTGGGAGGACAAATTCAAAAGCAAGGCTCTCTATTTTTCCGCCAACGATATCAAAATCATGGTGTCATCTCCGCTCACGACCCACAGCTACACCGCCCAATATTTGAAAACCTTATGTCCGGGAATTCGTAAAGTCACACTCCAGGTGGAAAACCTGGACCGAACCATCGACTATCTGCAAGACCATCATGCGACGTTTGTAGACAAGGAGAAAGATATTCGTTCCCCCAATAGCCGCCACCATTTTGTCACCATCGCCTCTCCCATCGGTTTTTTGGAGTTCACCTTCCTGGAAATCGAAGGCGAGGAGGATGAAATTCCCATGTTTGAAACAATCTCTTCCCCATCGAATGAACATTCACCGTTTCACAGCATCGACCACATCACCATCAACGCACGAACCATCTTTCCCATTTGGAACTTCTTCGAGCAGGTGATGGATTTCAAAAAATTTTGGAACGTGTCCTTTCATACGCCGGATTTCAAGTCTGGAAAAAAGGGAACTGGTTTATTCTCACAGGTCATGTATGATCCGGGTTCTCACGTGAAATTTGCTTCCAACGAACCGTTGTATCCCCATTTCAAGGATTCTCAAATTCAAACCTTTGTGGACAAAAATCACGGAGCGGGCATTCAGCATATCGCGTTAGGAGTGGATGACCTGGTGGACACTGTGGAGAAATTTCGATCCAAGGGAATTGAATTTCTCACCACGCCGGATACGTATTACAACCTGTTGCCGGAAAGAATGGCCCAACAACACATCGGCCATCTCAAAGAAGACCTGGCTGATTTAAAAAAACAAGGCATCTTGGTGGACGGGAAGGATGGCAAATACTTACTGCAAATTTTTCTGAAGGACGCGTCTCTTCTTTACAACGATGAAAGCGCCGGTCCCTTCTTTTATGAATTCATTCAGCGCTGCGGACATGGAGGATTTGGAGAAGGAAATTTCCGGGCCTTGTTTGAGGCCATCGAATTGCAGGAACCCGTGTCATGAAACTGTTGAGGTACTTGGCTCAATCCGGAGTAAAGGAGCATGGCCTCCTGATCGAAGATCAAATTTATCCCTTGATTCACATGACCACAACGGAGGCGTTGGGAGGGCTCACGGAGGGAGATCAACGCTGGGGAAAAATTTTAGAACAATCTCCGGTTTCATTATCGGAGACCACCCTCCTTCCACCGGTGGAATGTCCTGGGGCATTCCTAGATTTTTATACCTTTGAAGACCATGTCCGCACATCCCGAAAAAAACGCGGCCTGGATATCGTACCCGAATGGTATGAGTTTCCCGTCTGGTACAATGGGTCTACCCGGTGTTTCAGCGGCGATGGAACGACGGTTCACTTTCCGAAACACGAAAACAAGAAGGATTATGAACTGGAATTGGCCATGGTCATTAAAAAGACATGTCATCGGATACGCGTTGAGGAGGCAGTTGATTATATCGGCGCCTATACGATCGTGAACGATTTTAGCGCACGTCAGCTCCAGGGAAAAATCATGAAGGTGGGCCTGGGTCCCGCGAAAGCTAAAGACTTCAACACCGGCCTGGGGCCCTGGCTGGTCACTCCCGAAGACATCCCCGATCCTCGAAACCTGAACATGCGGGCCTGGGTGAACGGCGAATTATGGTCGGAAGGCAATAGCGGCTCGTCCCACTTCACCTTTGCCCAAATGCTTGCCTTTGCTTCGGAAGATCAGACGCTGTATCCAGGAGACATTCTGGCCAGTGGCACGGTGGGCACGGGATGCGGCCTGGAACTTGACCGATTTCTCGACACCGGGGATAAGGTGGAATTGGAGATTGAACACATTGGGAGGCTGACCCATTGGGTCGGATGAGCTATGGGTACTTCTAA
>JAYWMS010000389.1:0-1768 GCA_035873215.1 Nitrospirota bacterium
CAGTGCGACAGGATTACTGACCGGTCAGGCCAGGTCGTCTTCTGTCCTGGAGGCCGGGGAAGGTTGAATGGAAGAAAGTTCCTTTGGATGAATCAGCGTCAAGCACTCAGCAGCGATTGGATCCTTGTGAAACAGCGCGTAAATCGGAAATATCTCTGGGTTCTGTTCTCCTTCAGACGGAAAGAGCACGGGAACCTCTACCCAGGGCACTGGCGCTTCCAGACTGGCAAGGCGCAATCGAACTGCAAGCAGCATATCTCGAACCCGAGTGGATGGATCATCCGTGGGCACATCCGAAGACTCGATAATATTTCGATCCCACAATGATTTCGTGATTCCAACTGCCATAGTAAACCCAACACCCTTGGCCATTTTTGTCACGTCAATGAGCAATCCGGCTTCGATCGCTTCTTTTCGAAGCGCAATCTGTTTGGCAGACTCCTCACCTAGCCCCGTACCCAATGTGACCGGAGGCAATAAACCAGTGGCATATGCAGCATTTTCAATGATAGGGATTTCTGGTGCTTCAATCTTCATCGGGAGGTTATCAACCGACTCGTCGATATCGCTGGCAAACCCGGCTGCGGCAAGTATCCCTTCGTACACTGCACGCGCAGATTTTGACCAAGATTCGCGAAACGGCCGACCATTGAAGGCCGCTTCAGCCGCTTTCTTTTCATCGTGAGATAAGGCCCGAGGTTCCTTCATACTTAAATTAATAAGGCCCCAAGTACCACAAGTCAAGGGAGGGAAAAAATTTAACTTGACAGAAAAGACATAATTTTGGTTAGGGGCCAAGAGAAAGTTGTGAAACTTCAATGACTTTCGCCCCCGTTGTTTGTTCAAGAAGATGCGTCACACTGGCATCCATCATTTCCATCAAGGGACCGGGGTACAGGCCAACCCAAAATACCACGATGGCTAAGGGAATCACGGTGGCCATTTCTCGCGGGCCTATATCCTGAAGGAGGGATGCAGCTTTCGTATGAGGCTGACCTAAGGCGACACGCTGCAACATCCAGAGCATATACGCGGCAGCTAAGACTATTCCAACCATGGCCAGCAGCACTTTGAGGAAACTTTCTGAGGACGTGCCGACGAGCACCAAGAATTCACCGATAAAATTACAGGTGCTCGGCAAACCAAATGACGCCACGGAGAAAAGGAAGAACAAGGTCACAAACCGAGGCATGGTTTTGTAGAGACCGCCATAATCGCTAATTGATCGACTATGGGTGCGTTCGTACAACTGCCCAACTGCCAAAAACAAGGCACCGGTGGTAATGCCATGATTAAACATCTGCAGAACCGCGCCTTGAATGCCTTGGCTATTGAAGACGAAAATCCCGAGAGTGACAAACCCCATGTGAGACACGGACGAATAGGCCACCAGTTTTTTGATATCAGACTGCGCCAACGCCATATACCCGCCATAGATAATTGCCACGATGGACAGCCATAAAATAAACGGCGCGAACTGTGCTGAAGCCTCTGGGAATATCGGAAGGCAAAATCGCAAAAACCCATACCCGCCCATTTTCAATAACACGCCGGCAAGGATCACACTCCCTGCAGTTGGGGCTTCAGAATGCGCATCTGGCAACCAGGTATGAAAGGGCAGCATCGGCATCTTTATCGCAAAGGCCAGAAAGAAGGCGAGAAAGAGCCAGGGTCCGGCTGATGAATTCAAGGCATGGCTTGACAACGCCACGATGTCAAAGGTGTGTCCTCCTTCAAGGTAGAGTCCCAATATTCCAAGTAACAGGAA
>JAYWMS010000402.1:0-2227 GCA_035873215.1 Nitrospirota bacterium
GTCGAACAGGGCCAAAAAGAAAAACATGGAAATAATGATGATCCCCGAACGTGAAAGGAGTCCGGAGAAGTTGAGTTTCAGCAGCGTTGGCTCAAGTGATGGAGGAACGCTAATCCAACCCGAGTAGGAAACCATGCCGAATACCATGCCGATGGTCGTAGTCGCAACCAAGCCGATCAGGATGGCCGCCTTGTTGCCACGAGCGAGCAACAATCCTGTGATTAGCAACCCTAAGATGGATAACAAAACCGGTGGATTGGTGAGACTTCCGATTCCCAAAAGGACGCCAGGTTTGGCTACGATAATCCCGGACCACTGGAATCCGATAAACGCGATGAGTAACCCAATTCCAATTGGAATGGCATGGGTCAGGGTCGACGGAATGACTTGCAAGAGGCGTCCACGCATTCCGGCCCGGCTTACGATGAGGAACAATAGGCCGGCAATGAAGACTCCTCCTAATGCCGTTTCCCATGGAAGACCCATGCCACCAGCACTGATCGCGCCACAAACGCTGAAAACAAAAAAGAAATTGTGCCCCATGGCCGGAGCTAGTGCGATAGGAAAATTGGCATACAGGCCCATGAGTAACGTCGCGAACGCACTGGCCAAACACGTGGCAACAAAGACCGAACCGAAGTCCATGCCAATGGAAGAGAGCAAGGCAGGTTGCACAAAAAGGCTGTAGGACAACGTAAAGAAGGTTGTGGTGCCACCGAGTAATTCCGTACGAACAGTGGTGTGATTTGCTGAAAGATGAAAGAATTTTTCTAACATGATGGACGCTTCGGGAAGGGTGCTATGAACAAATAAGGTGGCACCGTTTTCGTCACGAATGTTGTGTGAGAACAGGAGGGGATAGGTGAAGAAACAATGAGCAAAGGTTGTGTCGTGTAATTATTCAAATCTACCTGGACAAATCCTAATCATCCTGAGCCCTTTGGCTAGATTAGGAAAGGCTTTTCGAAGCAGAAGGATTTGTCTCAAATTGGTTAATGGTTCTAGCAGCTCCTTATGAACGATTAGACTTTTTATCATTTTTGTTTTCAGTTCGAGCCACGTTCAGTTTCACAATTCCAACACGTCGTAAATTCCTTGGTTTGAGATTCGCCGCATTGTGAACAAGTCCAATCCGTGGTCTCAGCAGGTTGGGCTTCTTCCCAGTCAACGAGAAATTCCTTGGCTTTAGGAAGGTCTTCGTCATTCAACACCCAAAGCTCCGGAAATACTTCTGCGAATGGAACTTCTCCAGCAAGGTTGGATCCCTGTTGATTTTTGATGGTGCAGGGAATGTCTTGCTGGTCCAGCATTTCTTTGAGAGATTCTACTTCTACCAAAATTTGTGAAACAAAGAGTTTAAGCATTGATCGTGGTGTCCTCCTTGGTCAGGGTATGATACGCCAAGAAAGGATTCAATTGGAATGGGCAAAATTTTTTAAAGATTGTCAGATTTAGTCTCTGGAGGGCAACCACCCGCAACCAAGCTTCATCAACTCATTGTTCGTGAGTCAAAAGGTTCAAAGGGGATGCGTAGTCTTGAACGATGGCTTGGGGATAATGAAGTGATGGTCGGGTATAACGTGCTAGCGAGGAAAAGTACGGGGTTGCCTAGGCCATTGACCCTTCGGGCTCATTTGGCTGTTCGTTTTGGGTGCTAGGGTCGACACCCGTTCGATACATGATCTCTAACCTGCGGGTTTCTTCGTTGCGTCGCACGCGTTCGTCAACGCACAGATTGACAACGGCATTCCAAAAAGCGGCTTCCGCCATGGCACTCTGTTCAAGTCGTTGATCACGGAAATTTCCGGCAAAGCAGGTGTAGTCTTTTAACTCCCCGTCCGTGAAGTCTCGAACGTATTGAGAGAGGTCGGTAGATGTCGCGCTCATACAGAAAGCCTTTGTCCAAAATGATCTTCTTGCTGTCTTGGATATATCGGACAGGACCCCGGGAGATCTTAACCCCTTGGAGACGATTGAAAACGTGTTGTGTATAAAGAAACGCAAGATGAGAAATTGAGGAGGACCAGCGGGTGAAAATCTGGCTTAGATTTCGAGGTGGATGAGTTCCGGCATGAATTGCGACTCATCAACTGAGATCCTGGCCAGGGCGATGGGCAGTGTGAATCGTCTCGGACCGGCACTCCCCGGATTCAGAAAAACAATACCGTTACGTGTAGTTATTGCCGGTTTATGCGAATGACCGGAGATTATCATATTGACTGAAGGG
>JAYWMS010000339.1:0-6571 GCA_035873215.1 Nitrospirota bacterium
CCCCATGTTATCGACACGATCCTTGCTGCTGCTTGACCCATATCCTCGAAATAATCCCTACCGGATGACTGCAGCGGAACGACGATTGATAAGGGCGAATTTTTGATCGAGACTGGGCCAAGTTATGACGGGAAGCATACAGTATATCATGCCAAGCGAATGACGGCTGACCAACTACAAGAAGGTTTTTCGTGGTAAATTATCACTTTTATTCCATGTCTTCCATTTCGCACGGGTACCAACCTCCACGGCTTTGAAGAGATCCCCCAAGATGCATAATTTTCACTATCAACACGATGCGCTGTACTGTGAAGACATTCCTCTTGAGCGCCTGGCCAAGGAATTCGGCACCCCATCCTACATCTACAGTCATACGACATTGACTCGCCACTATCGCGCCTTTGATCAAGCCTTCGCCTCGGTTCCTCATATTGTCGCCTTTGCCATGAAAGCGAACTCTAATTTGGCGGTCTTGCGGCTCATGGCCTCTGAGGGCAGTGGCGCTGATATTGTATCAGGAGGGGAACTGTTTCGAGCTTTGAAGGCCGGGATTCCCCCCAACAAAATTGTCTTTGCCGGAGTGGGAAAAGATCACGAGGAAATCAAGTACGCTCTAGAATCCAATATTTTGCTGTTCAATGTGGAATCATCTGCGGAACTGCATGCAATCAATGAGGTAGCCCGTCAGATTGGGAAACAAGCGCCTGTCGCGTTGCGCATCAATCCGGATATTGATCCCAAAACACACCCCTACATTTCCACCGGGATGAAAAAGAGTAAATTCGGCATTGCCGCCGATCGAGCCATAGAAGAATTCCAACAGGCCACAACCCTCTCGCACATCAAGGTTATCGGAGTCCATGCACATATTGGCTCGCAATTGACCCAAATCAGTCCCTTTGTGGATTCCCTTATAAAAGTGTTAGGCCTGGTTGAGACGCTCAAAAGCAAAGACATTCCCATTAAGTATTTAAACATCGGCGGCGGACTCGGGATAACCTATTCAAACGAAGCCCCCCCCCATCCTAGAGAATTGGCTGAAGCGATTTCTCCTATGCTTCGGGAAGCCCGTTGCGAAGTGATCATGGAACCAGGGCGAGTCATCGTGGGAAATGCCGGGATACTGTTGACCCGCGTCCTGTATATTAAAGACACAGGGACCAAGAAATTCGCGATCGTGGATGCCGCGATGAATGACCTCCTTCGGCCTAGTCTATACGATGCACATCATGACATTTGGCCAGTACAGCCAATTCCCAATGCGCCTGAGCACGTCTATGACGTCGTAGGACCGATCTGCGAATCTGGTGATTTCCTGGCTAAAGACCGCCGGATGCCGGCGGTCAAACAGGGAGATTTGTTAGCCGTCATGAGCGCAGGAGCCTATGCGTTTACGATGGCGTCCAATTACAATTCACGCCCTAGAGTACCTGAAATTCTTGTGAAAGAGGGAGAGAGTTTTGTGGTCCGCGAGCGGGAAACGTTTGATGATTTAATTCGCGGCGAACATATTCCGGAATTTCTTACTCAACCATCATAGTGGAATGGACATACAGGATGAACCCAAGGGCCAGATGTCTCAAGTCAAAGGACATGAGCAAAAGTTCTTTTGACTCCTCAACCAGGACCTTGGCCCGATAACTAAGGACGTAATGATGTTTTCAGGATCAATCGTTGCCATAGTCACTCCCTTTCAAAACGGTCGTTTAGACGAGCAGGGCCTCCGGGATCTTATTGAATTTCAGATTGCAAACGGGACAAATGGTATTGTGCCCTGCGGCACAACCGGTGAATCCGCCACACTTTCACATGAAGAACATGAGCGAGTGGTGGCCATCACGGTGGAGGCCGTCAATCATCGCGTCCCGGTCATCGCGGGAACGGGATCAAATTCCACTGATGAAGCCATCATTTTTACAAAGCATGCCAAACAAGTGGGAGCAGAGGCAGCCTTACTGATCACGCCCTATTACAACAAACCGACGCAAGAAGGTCTCTATCAACATTTCGCGGCTGTGGCGGCTGCCGTGGATATTCCCATCATTCTTTACAATATTCCCGGGCGAACGAGTGTAAACATGCTGCCCAACACAGTTGCCCGAACCGCAAAGATCCCGAATATCGTAGGTATCAAGGAAGGCAGCGGGTCGTTACAGCAGGTCTCTGAAATCATTCAAGCTTGCGATGATTCATTCACCGTGCTCTCCGGCGATGATGCACTGACGCTTCCCATGATGTCCCTTGGCGCTAAGGGTGTCATTACGGTAACCGCTAACGTTGCGCCCAAAGATATGGCCGAGATGGTCAACAACGCCCTCGCCGGGAATTTTGCTAAGGCACGCCCGTTTCATTTCAAATTGTCCCCACTCTTTACCGCCTTGTTTTATGAGACCAATCCAATCCCGGTGAAAGAAGCGTTGGGGATGATGAAAAAAATCCATCCTGATTTGCGGTTACCCCTTACCCCCATGTCCAATGAAAATCGAGAACGCCTCCACCAGGTCATTCTCGCCCATGGTCTCATGTAAGCATCATGGGATCTCCCGTTAGAATCATCGTCACAGGCGCCGCAGGCCGAATGGGGCAACGGCTAATAAGCCTTTCCCAAGAATCCACACAATTACAGCTAGTGGGTGCAACCGAAACCTCAGGCCACCCACGTTTAGGAACGGATGTAGGTCTCAACGCCGGCTGTGGGGCTTCTGGAGTTTTATTCACAGATAATCTTGCATCGATCCTGACACATGCAGATGTGGTTATTGACTTTACCTCACCCTCAGCAACCTTAGGACATGTCCGGCACATCGCCGATCAGAACAAAGCGATCGTTGTCGGAACGACAGGCTTTACCCAAGAGGAATTGCGGGATTTCAAGTCCATTGCCTCAACAATTCCCAGCGTTATGGCACCAAACATGAGTGTGGGGATCAACGTCCTCCTCAAAGTCCTTGGAACCATTACCCAAGCCCTGGGGAACGACTACGACATCGAAGTCATTGAAGCGCATCATAACCAGAAAAAGGATGCTCCGAGCGGGACGGCATTGAAGTTAGCCGAAGCCCTAGCAGCAGCTAAACAGTGGGACCTCCAAGAAACAGGGAAGTATGCCCGACAAGGGTTGATTGGAGAACGCCCACGTAAAGAAATCGGCATGCAAACCATCAGGGCTGGTGATATCGCCGGCGACCATACCATCCTGTTTGGTGGGTTGGGCGAACGAATCGAAATCACGCATCGAGCCCACAATCGCGATCCATTTGCACGTGGCGCCTTGCGTGCGGCAGAATGGGTCATTCGTCAAAAACCAGGGCTGTATAGCATGGCCGATGTCTTAGGGCTTTAGTTCAAACGGCGGTAATCTGTGAACCCTAAGATGTGAAGACTGCTGGTTCTTGTCCGATCAGGCCTAGCGGATTACCCGTCACATTTTACATTCAAGATTGATGAGGAGGGTTTTGTAAATGGATATGTTCGGAAAGGTACCTTTGATCGAAATACCGATCCATATTCCCCCCGACCAAAAGCGCTGGTTAGATAAAATGGTCGAAGAAGGCAAGATTGCCATTCCACCAGGTGGATCACTTGAGAAGGGTTCTGTGATCTCCATGTTTTTTCGCATGTTGATTCACAACGCGATGGAAGAGCAAATGAGGCAAGCTGCTTTGGATGCTGAAGATGAGGATGACGATGATGATGACGATTAAGGTTTTCAGGTACCGGGGAGATATTCACGCAGTCGCAGCGTTATAAAAAAGGGATGGACGCCTTTTTTCTCCAACGTCGTTGGCAAGGAGAGGTTGGGAAGTTCATCTTGCAAAATTTTGTTGACACAGAAGTGAAAGAGGCATAGCATTTTGTTAGTGAACAGACTGTCAGACACTCTCTGGGGGTAGGTAGGAGCAAACAGCAAATATTCCGTACTCCCAGATCCAACCAAGAGGGGTCTCACGATGAACGACCTCAGTCCACCAAAACAGTAGGGCCCGCAGCTCGCGAAGTACTCCATATCGCAGCCAACGTGGGCTAACTGTAATTGCCGAAACCGCTCTCTCCCGAATCAACGAATGTGCCCGTCGGCACAGAGTTCAAACGACTCATCTCAACCATTCGGAGAGCGGCCAAGAAAGACAACACGTTCAATCCCATGAGGGGCCACCCTCTCGGCAACGACCAGTCTTAAAGGGACAGATTCTGAGTCTTGGCAGGTTGCGGAGCTAATTAGAAGAAACAGAATAAGGCGCATTCCAGGCGCCTACGATTCACGGGCTCTCTTTCACGAGAAGGGGAGCCCGTGCAAGTGGGAAATGTGGTTGGAAGTTTTTAGGATGCCTTAGAATCTCACTTGCACTGAAGTTCAAAAAAAATATTCTTGCCCTAACAGCGGCAGAATTTTGGCAGATTGACAATGAAGGGAGAAGAAGCCTAGCATTTCAGTATAGTAATTGAAGTTGATGTTCTGGGAGTCGCAATGAGACGCTCATCATGCGGTCTCCAGATTAACAAGAGGGGGTCAAATTATGAACGACCTCAGTCCACCGGGAAACTGAGGCCCGCGGTCGCCCCAAGCATTTCCTCTTAAATGTGCGGGCTAGAAAAAGTTGCTGCATGGGGTTTCATCGAAACACCGATCATGCCCGTAGGCATGCAAAAGTCGACAAGACCAATTAAGTCGTTTTGGGAAACACCAGGACAAGAAGTAGATGGGACCTTACCCATTCTATGCTGCGGCAATTAAACCCCACGAATAAAAAATGAGGAAGCATTCGCGCTAGCGGGTCATTACACAATTGAAAATACTGAGGCGCCTTCACAGCGCCCAGAAATCGACGGGCCATCTCCTCGCAAGACAGATGGCCCGTCGTTATTTGAAGGAAAAAAATGTTGTGGGTATAGACCATTCAATAAAAAGGGAGCTGAAAAACAATAGGCAACCTCTCGATTTAGCAGTTTCTTTGGGTTAAGCTTTGTTGAAGTAAGACGCACGGTTGTAATCCTCATCATTTTTTCCGAACTTCTTTTGATCAAACCATTTTCCTCCATGACATTGAAGAAACTCTTTAATGCAGGCCCAAAACTTTGCTCTGTAAAGGCACTGAATAGGTACATTTTAGTACTGCTAGTAAGTTGGGCGCTCAATTTAACGGGTTGCATGTCTGTATTCAAACCCATTCAAATCGTAAACCAGCAAATGACCTCGGGCTCCTTTTCGTGTTTTTCGTTGGCCAATTGCTGGGCTCTCACCGATGGAGATATGAATAGTACGAATGGAGGGATTCGCAACGGGTTTTTAGAACTGAATGATTATGAGTGGAAAAGGAAGAGGGATTGGAGAAATTGGTATGGCTCCCGAGAGGGAGGGACAACCAGGGTAACACCAACCAGTCTTTCCATCCTCAATCAAGAAACAGGATGGCTGGCGGTGGATGGCAAGTTATACAAGAGAAGTCATTCTTACTCTAGTGGAGGATGGGAATTTGTTCCCAATCCTTTTACTGCGGAACAAAGTGACCCCGGAACCATTACAGAAGTCTTTTTTGTGGATGCTCAACATGGTTGGCTTCTCTCGAGTACCGGCGAAATCGCACTCACCACAAATGGAGGAAAGGAATGGGATCCGTCCCCGGTAGAACTTGGAAATTCCTTGGCTGCTCTATTTTTTCTGGATTCCTCAAACGGATGGATGGTCGCCGATGATACGTATCTCTTGCAAACACAGAATGGGGGGAAGGACTGGAAAAGGATGGGGTTCCTATGGATACCCGGCTCAATTAGTCAATTGCATTTTGCCGACGAAAATCATGCATGGCTAGTTGTGAAGGGGAACGCGGCTCCATCCCATACTGAAAATGGAGGACTGACCTGGGTCCATCCAACCCAAGAAAAAAGCCCGTTACAATCCGTATATTTCTGGGACCAATTTCATGGATGGGCCATCCACCCAGGTGTGGGAATCGTACATACGGCTGATGGCGGAAGAAACTGGGTTCAACAGGATATTTCAGACTATTGGCATGAACACCCAATGAATGTGATCTGGAAAACACCGGTTTGGATCATTGGAACCATTGCCATGTTTATCGCATCAATTTTTGAGGGCCTACCTGAAGAATTCGATACATTGCCGTTATTGCCTATACTTCAGATTTGATCAGATCTTGGTGCATCCTTCATGCACAACACCCCATTCAATGCAGAAGTCGCTTAAGAGTCTTTCGCGTTCAGACCTTCTAATACGCACAGGCGAATCGGAAATAACGGGAAGGCTGTTAGAGAAAAAATAAGTTGCGTAGCAGCTAATTTATTGAGGCTAGCCATGGAGGAAAACAGACGACCCTGTCGGGGAGAATAGGAATGTGCGTCTCATTGAACATAAGGGCACCTCTAAAAACCAGGCATTTTTTGTGAGAGCAAGGAAGCCGCGCGCGGAAAACCGGAGTGTATGGGTGAATACATGAGGGCGCACGGTGCGAAGAACACCAAGTTTGTGCGCGCGGAAGGCTGTGAGCACGGGGCTGACGCCGCCATCACGGAAAAGGACGGTTTTGAGAGGTGCCCTTAACAGAACCCCCAC
>JAYWMS010000353.1:0-14667 GCA_035873215.1 Nitrospirota bacterium
GGTCAAAAGTCGAACAGGCGTGAAACCAGACAGGATTATCCATGGCGGGCTGGTACCCCAACCCTTTCTTCGTGACGACATGCAAGAATGTGGGCCCGTTCAGTTTCAAGACGTTTTCCAATGTCGGCAACAGGTGTTCGAAATTATTCCCATCGATCGGACCCACATAACGAAAGCCCAATTCTTCAAACAAAATACCTGGAAGAATTAACCCTTTGGCCAATTCTTCCGCACGAATCGCCAATTTTTTTACGGGCTCTCCAATTTGAGGGATCGAACCCAAGAGTTGCGAAGTTTCCTGTTTCAACCGTGCATAAAATTCACCGGTTATGGTCCGGTTGAGGTATGCAGAAATCGCACCAACATTTTTTGAGATGGACATTTGATTGTCATTTAAAATGACCACACAATCTTTTTGGAGATCACCCGCTTGTTGAAGACCTTCAAAAGTCAGGCCTGAGGTCAGGGCACCATCTCCTACCACACAAACCACCTTGTGCGATTGTCCTTTTTGTTCCCGGGCTTCAACAACACCGACGGCTGCCGAGACACCGGTTCCAGCATGGCCGGCGTTGAACGTATCATACACGCTTTCTTCCCGTTTACAGAACCCGCTGATGCCACCGAATTGGCGAATGGTATGAAACTGCTCACGACGCCCTGTTACCAATTTATGCGCATAGGTTTGATTACCGGTATCCCACACAATTTGATCTTCGGGTGTATTCAGAAGATAGTGGAGTGCAACGGTTAATTCCACTACACCTAAATTGGAAGCTAAATGCCCCCCAACCTGCGAGATGACGGAAATAATTTGCTCCCGGATTTCCTGGCACAAGGGTATCAATTCTTCAGGTGTCAGCTTCTTCAAATCAGCAGGATCATCAATCCTATTCAGGAACGACATTGAAGTATCCTCTCGTTAGAACTGGGATTTTTCTCTGGGCAGGAGATGCTGTCCATAAGAAAGATGTGGATTCTTATTAAACTTGTGTAGTGTTGCAAAGTCGGGTTTTGGTGTCAAGGAAAAAGCACGCTGCCAAACGTACAAGGAACTTGCCCGATACAAGTAAATTCCTGCCTTCAATAAATAAAGATTCAATGATTGAAACAATACGCCAACCAGGGATAACTGAACAAAACATACATCTTCGACTTCACTTTTTTTGAAAACTGGCACTAACGGACACCCCATTGTAAGACAACGCCTTCAGCAGTTCTTGTGCTTCAGGGACGTGATGCCGTGACCAGGCATATGTACCCCGTGGTGATCGAGTTGCTAAAAGAGCTTTAAGTTCAAGTTTTGCCAGGTCATCGTCCTTTCCCTTGAGATAAAGCTTAGCAAGATTTAATCGCGCGTGCGTATAATTTTTATCAGCAGCAACCGCTAGCTTGAGATAGTGTAGCGCCTTCTGTGAATCTCCCCCCATGATCCAGGGCAATCCATCATACATCATGCCCAACATGTGCAGTGCGGGCGCATGGCTCGAATCAAGGAATACCGCTGCCTTCACGTGAGACATGATGTCATTGATTGAAAGCACTGCCGCAATGATTCCTCTCAATTGAGCGACATGTCCAAGATTGGCAGCATACAAGAAATGGGCGGACGCGTTGTGTTGATCTAGAGTGAGAGCTTGTAACGCAAATTCTGCCCCATCCTGATAAGCACGTAACCGCTCAGAATCTTGAATATACAGGTCATCACCCATATCCAGATACACTTCGGCTAACTGAACAAGGAGTTGAGTAGATACTAGCCCTTCTGAATATTGGCCACGCAACACATTGGCAAGCGGTTGGAGTGATGCCGGATACCCCTCTTGCCTATTTTCAAATTGTTCTGATGCATGAAGAGAATGAGGTATGATTCCTGTCGTGACTACAACAAGGAGAATGTTAAAAACATTCCATACACGACATTTCTGAGACACAGCCAGATCACTCATCTTCCAATTTCTTCGTGATTTTTTTTAGGAACAAGTATTTGGCATTTTTGGCAGCCCATTCCCGACCAATTGGGCGATACGATACAAAACCTTGAGTGCATGTTCGCACATACCATTCCAAAACCGAACCCAGGCAGTCGTTTCAAGACGATGCCATTACCTTATTAATCTGCTAGAAATACTAAATTGCCTAGGATATGCAGCGTGAATGAAGAGAAGAGTGGATTATGAAGCAGGTATACATTATGAGCCTTAAACCTTTCTCCTATACCCGCGCAGTGCCTATAAGATTTGGGCTATCCCGTAGAATTCAAGCAATTGTCAGATCGAAAAACCAAATCTTTCTTGTCAATTCGACGTCTTCTCCCGCAACTTATCGAGAAGGCCCTGAAAGGAGTCTCCTTTTATAATCCTGGCAAACTGGCCACGGAAATTCTTTACGAGACTGACACCATCGATCACCACGTCATACACCATCCAGTTACCTGATTTTTTCAACAAACGGTAATTCAACGGAATCACAATTTTTGGCGAAATAACTTTCGTTTGAACCTCGGCAAAATCACCTTTTCGTCGCTCCTTTAAATACTCCACTTGTTCTCCGGAATACCCATCAACATTGCCTGCATAGGTATTTGAAAGAAAATCCTGAAACAACAGGACAAACTCCTTTTGTTGTGTGTCATTTAACTTTCGCCAATGAAACCCAAGCGTGCGCTTCCCCATTTCCTCATAATCAAACCGTTCTCCTATAACCTGTTTTAACAAGGTTCGCTTTTCTTCTGCACGCTCCGGACTCTTCAAGTCATCATTCGCCAACAATTGCATAACTTGATCGATAGTCACTTTGACGGCCTGCGTAGCCGAATCAGCATCAGCTGCAAGAGCCACCACGGACAAAACAGGCCATGCCAAGAGGACTCCCGCCCAAAGGACACAACAGACTCCCAGATGACAATTTCCGCGAAATTGCATGCCCCGTTCGCACATTGAAGTCATGTATCTTTCCTTTTCTACAGATAAAGGACCTATCGTCTTAGTTCACACCGCCATGGATAAACTGGCTGATCACCTGCTCCAAATCGATCCCTGCTTCAGTATCTTGAATCGTATCACCGGTTTTCAACGGGTCACCGGCTCCGCCCGGCGACATTTCCATGAATTTTTCACCAATGATCCCCCGCGTTTTGATGGAGGCTATGGAATCGCTATAAAGCGTGATATCACTCTTAATCGCCAACGTCACATTGGCTTGGTAATCCTTCAAATGAATGGCCTTCACTCGGCCAACTGCTACCCCGGCGATCTCAACAGGTGCCCCGGCCTTTAGCCCGGATGTCGAGGAAAAGTCTGCGTAAACCTCATAGTAATTACCACCCATGAGTTCCAACTTCCCCATCTTGACGGCCATGTATCCCAAGCACAGGACACCCACCATCACAAAGGCTCCGACCAGTAACTCAAGACGTCCCCGTTCCATGTCGCCTCTTTTTTTCTAGAAATTCATATCGCCCAAGCCAAGTCACCTTCTCAATAAACCAAGGACCTGCAAGGACCGTTTCACTTTAAGCAGAAGACCCTACACATTCACCCACAGAGATGAACTCTTGAACTCTTGGATCCTTGATCTTTTGAAATTTTCCAGAAGGCGCCATCGCAATAATCTTACCATTCTTTAACATACCAACCCAATCAGAAATCGGAAACACTTCCGGTATTTCATGGCTCACCATAATACCCGTGAATCCGAAGATCTTCTGCATCGCACGGATCAAATCATGAATCGTTTTGGCCATCAGGGGATCCAGGCCGGTGGTCGGCTCATCGAATAAAATGATTTCCGGGCCCATCACCAGTGCACGCGCCAAGCCCACACGTTTTTTCATACCTCCACTCAACTCCGCTGGGAATTTATGTTCCATGTTAATGAGACCGACCCGTTCCAACATGCCATCTACAATACGAGGCAGATCGGCCTCAGTTGCCAAGCGTTTTTCTCGCAAGGGAAAAGCGACGTTATCGAACACATTCATTGAATCAAATAACGCAGCGGACTGAAACAGCATCGCAAACCGCTTCCGAACCGTATTCAATGCCTTGTCCTTCATATGAGAGATTTCCACATCATCAATCCATACTTCCCCTCGATCAGGCCTGAGCAATCCAATAATATGTTTTAGCAGAACGCTTTTCCCTTCACCACTTGGGCCAATGATGGTCGTCAGTTTACCGGTCGGAATCTCAAGATCAACACCTTGCAACACAACTTGTTTGCCAAAACTTTTTTCAACGCCCTTCAGTTGAATCATGTGGCCTTCAGCACCTGTCCGACCTTCGTTGCCATCACATGCACACCAGTTTTCTCTTGAAGCCTGCCTGTAAAGACCGTGGACTAAAGCAAAACCGAGGTTAAAAAATAATCCCAAATGAGGATGAGGACCGAACACAAAACGACGGATTCTGTGGTAGCCCTCCCCAATCCTTCGGAACTCATTTTCGTCATGTAGCCCTTATAACAGGAAATCCAACTGATAATCACCCCGAAACTCACAGACTTTATAAATCCCCCCCACACATCTTTCCATTCCACGGCAGACTCAATCGAACTCCAGTACGACCCTGCGCTTACCCCCAAAAGTTCAACCCCGACCAAATACCCACCCCATATACCAACGATATCGAAGATGCCAACGAGAAGCGGCACGGCCAAAATCGTAGCGATGATTTTTGGGCTGATTAGATACTGTAGCGGGTTAATCGCCATGGTATCCAATGCGTCAATCTGTTCAGTTATCCGCATAATCCCGATTTCAGCCGTTATGGCGGACCCGGCACGCGCCGTCACCATCAAGGATGCTAATACGGGACCTAGCTCCCGAATTATGCTGAGTGCCACAGCAGACCCCAAGAGGGCTTCTGAGCCAAATTTTCTGAGGGAATAATATCCTTGGAGCGCGAGAACCATGCCGGTAAACACAGCTGTCAGCACAACAACGAAAGTAGATTTAAACCCAACAAAATGGAGCTGCTTGATGATTAGGTGAGGTCGAAACGGTGGACGAAAAAGCCATGTGACCGCCCGCGTGAGGAACAACACCATCTGTCCCATTTCTTCGATAAGATTTAAAGTCCAAGCCCCAGCATATTGAACAATCGTCATGAGTAATCCCATTTCCCTTGAATTATGAACATGATCAGAGAGGTCATACGCATCGTTCTAATTGAACACAGAAACCTTGAAAAAAACGCGTCAGCTGTTCCGATGCCACAATCATTTGCTTTCGCAATCGGTTAAACTGCCAAAGTTGCCTGGGGTGAGTAACAAGACTGAAGATACCTTGCATCCAGGAAGATTTTTCCCAAAGCACATTCAAGTCGAGCGGTAAGCTTTCATCAACCAAATCTGAAATAGTGCGCACCACTAAAAACGGGATGCGCCGATCCGTGGCTAGTTTTCCTATTGTCCCACTTTCCATATCTAAGGCAAGACCTTGAGTCTGTCTCGCAATAGATGCTTTATGCTTAGCTTCACATACGATTCTTTGAACCATGACCACTGAGCCCAACAAGGGAGATCCTCCCATTTGTTCGCTCACCGTCTGTGCAATCCCCCAAAAAGGTGAAACCTCTTCACCCCGGTGAAGCCTCGATTCCAAAACATTATCCTGCCCAAGGACTAGCACACGGGAGGATACAACCAAAGTCCCGACCGAGGTCGGCACCAAGGCTCCTGCAAATCCTGCAGACACAATCAAATCCCAGGCCTGGTCGTTCAATAGTGCATGAAATGCAGCAGCGGTTTTTTCATACCCAATGCCGGTTTGAATGACAAACACAGTCAGATTATCAGTTTGACGGGTAATGCAACGATATCCTTTGATACCAAGTTTTTTTCCAGTGGGAAGCGCCTTGCCAATAGCATCAAATTCCCAACGAGTTGCGGCGCAGATGGCAATCTTGAGCAGCGAGAACCCCAATGGTGAAGGAGAAAAGTCAAAACTGTGAGCGACCAGAGCAGATGTTCAGGAGATCGATTGACTGCGAGCCTCTTTAGCCGCCTCACCTAACCCCTCAGCTTTGGAAATTCCATGGCTTTTGATATTGCGATACATGGCCAACGCCCACATCGGAAAGTATTTACAGTACCCATGATAGCGAAGATAAAACACACGAGGAAAACCCGTACCCGTATGAGAGGGTTCATGCCAGGTTCCGTCTTCTTTTTGGTGCCGAAGCAGGTAATTCACCCCGCGGACCACACTCAAAGAATCAGAAACACCTGCGGCCAACAGAGCCATCAAGGCCCATGCTGCCTGCGAGGCCGTACTTTCCCCCTGACCAGCCCATTGATGATCTCCATAGGACAAACACGATTCACCCCAACCACCGTCAACATTTTGATTGGATTCCAACCAGTTTACCGCACGTTGAATCCAGGGCGCAGACATATCCTGGCCTATACCACGAAGACCGGCCAGGACACACCAGGTACCGTACAGGTAATTCACGCCCCAACGACCATACCAACTTCCATCGGATTCCTGTTCTCGTTTGAGAAATTCCAAGGCAGGAGCAACAGCAGGATGTGAACCATCATAACCGAGCGTGCCTAACATCTCTAAACAACGTCCTGTTAAATCGGCCGTCGGGGGATCCAGCAATGCTTGATGATCGGCGAAGGGAATCTTGTTAAATATAAGGCGATCATTGTTCCGATCGTAGGCCCCCCAGCCTCCATTAGAGCTTTGCATCGCGAGCGCCCAGTCAGATCCCAATCGAATCGATTCATCACCATCTGCCGGAACTGTCGGAGATAACTTGGCCAATGCTGTCACAACTGCAGCGGTATCGTCGACATCAGGGTACCCTTCGTTTTCAAATTGAAAATACCAACCACCAGGTTTAGCGTGGGGAGCCGATACACACCAATCTCCCACAGATCTGGTTTGGCATGAACGTAACCAAGAAGCTCCTCGTTGCAAACCGGGGTGGTGGACCGACAGACCTCGTTCCACCAATGCATTGATCGTCAATGCTGTATCCCAGACCGGTGAATGACAAGGCTGAAGATGAATAGTTGGTAACGTCTGGCCATCATGGCTGCCCGGTTCTTCAATTTCCAATGCCTCAATTTCACTCAACGCTTTTTGAATCAAGGGATGATCAACCGGATACCCCAACGCATACAGCGCAAAGATGGAATTGGCCATGGCCGGATAGATCGCTCCCAGTCCCCCATCTCCTTGCATATGGTCGATCATCCACTTTTCTGCTTTCCGAATGGCCCGCTTTCGTAACGATAATAAGGGAAATCGATCATATAATTTCAGGATACCGTCAACCCAAACAAAAAAAGTCCGCCAACTGAACAAGCCACGATCTTTTTGGAAGGGTGGTTCGGACCGGAATCGAATCTGATCTTTTGGCACAACATAGAGTTCATCAATCCTGCGTTCCACTGGAAGATGATGCTCGCGGCGACATCCAAAAATAATCAATAAGGGAACAATAACGACTCTCGACCAATATGACACCGCATACACATTAAAATAAAAACCTTGCGGAGCCAGTATTATTTCAGGAGGCATACTTGGAATACCACGCCAGTCATATTGTCCAAAAAGAGCCAGTGTAATTTTCGTAAAGACATTGGCTGACACGACCCCCCCCTGTCCCAATATCGCATCCCGCGCGCGACACATATGCGGTTCATCCGGAGAGACCCCCACCAATTTCATCGCGAAATACGCCTTAACCGAGGCACTGACATCTAATGGACCTCCTGAAAAGATTGGCCACCCTCCGTCATCAAGTTGCATCTGCTTGAGATATTGGACAGACTTACTCTCTTTCTCCAGATCCACAATCTCCAAGTAGCGTCGCAGCATGACATATTCGGAGGTGAGTGTGGTATCTGCTTCCAACTCTTCGACCCAAAACCCTTCATGGACATCCTGCTGTCGTAAAATCCATGATTCGCTCCGCTGCAACGCTTCTTCAACAGCTTCTGCATGTCCGACGGAAGAATGCAATGACCGTCCGTGAACAATGTCTGGAGGAGATTCGGGATTAGGGTTGTGGGAGACCAACTTCAGCGAGGGATTCGGAGGCTTCTTGGTATTAATCCGACGTCCGACAGGAACCGAGGCAAAAAAACTATCAGAAAGACGCGAGAAAATATTCTTTAATAGATCCATATTTAAAAAGATTGGATGCTGCAGCAAGAGTAGCTGCGAGGATGAAGACGCCTTTTGGAAAAGCGGTCATTGTGTGATTGCATCGTACAGAGATATAGGGAAAACCCTATATTCTTTGGCTTATAACAGACCCCCTACACAGAGTCAAGAAGACAAGAAAACACAACGCACATTCCGAATCAAGGAGCGACAGATCGACTCCCTACCAAGAACCATCAAGCAATGATCAGGCATACTACGTCAAATAGCCAATTAACTGAGTCTTGATCAGAACCATGCTCAACTAACGTGTGTACCAACATAAAAAACAAGTTGCCTAACACTCGCTTCACACACGAAGAATAGTCCGATTCCAAGAGAAGCTTGGTTAATTTGAAACATCGTTCGTGACATTTACCAATGTTTTTTGATCGTCAATAGTCCAGACATCGCATGTGGCATCTCCCTCGATGTTAGCAACAGCCGCCGCCTAAAATGCGCCATTTGACACGTTATCAAGAGTTGATGCCGTACATCCTGGAGGTAATGTCCCTGAACTTGCATTCCCCAATTCATAATAATAGCGTTGCGATGAGCCGGATATCGAAAACCCGATGGCATTAAAGTCATCAATATAACCGTTAAATTCGGCAAAGTGCGCAATTTCTCCCGTATGAATCGCCACCAAATTTCTCTTGGCTTCTGACTGTTTGGCTTTTGCTTGGTATTGGAGAAAATTTGGGATAGCAATAGCAGCCAAAATACCGATGATGGCTACAACAATCATCAGTTCGGTCAAACTGAACCCTCGATGATTGCTTATCTTTCTCCCCATGTGAAACCCTCCATAATATCGCCCATCACATCTTCTTGATGCAGGGAACCAGTTGTTGACATTAGGAAGCCCTTTCGCTTCCTTTGTTTTGGCACACGAGCCGAATCCCTGAAGAAAGTCCAGGAGACCCCTATTAAGGTAAAACCGAGATTAAACTCGGAGCTTAGGGTGTGTATTGACTGACCTGCGATTTCCCAGAGGTTGGCCCACCTTCAACAACGGGTGGTTCGCCAAAACCAACTTCTCGAAATCGCTCTACCAATTTATGGTTGGCCGGATCCAATTGAATTGACTGAATCCACGCTTCCTTTGCTCGAGCCCGATCTTTTTGAATCAAATATATTTCACCAAGGTGTTCAAAAATCACGGGGTCATCCTTGACAAGTTCCGCCGCACGCAAGATTTCCTTCAGGGCGTCTTGTAATCGCCCAATCTTAAACAACGCCCACCCCAAGCTATCCACATAATACCCATTATCAGGCTTTAGGGCTACCGCCCGCTGAGTCAGCTCTAATGCCTGTTCTACTTTAACCTCACGATCCGCATAGCTATAACCCAAATAATTCAAGGCATCTGCATGCTGAGGATCCAACTCAAGCACCGCCTCTAATTCTCGAACCACATCCTGGAATCGTCCTAACTTGTCATAAGATGTTCCCAGGTTAAAACGTAAATCCACATGCTTGGGATGGTATTCCAGGCCGCGCTCAAAGGTCGTCGTGGCCGCTTGGTGTTGTTTCGACTGTAACTGAGTCAGGCCTAACAACAGGTGGGATTCGGGATTGCCAGGATTCAGGTCCACTGCTGATTGTAAATGAGGAATGGCCTCATCATACCGTTTCAATCGGTACAACAAAAACCCCATATGAATGCGACTATCAAAAAAAGTCGGTTCAAGATCAATGTTCGTTTGATAGGCTTCAATAGCCTTCTGGTTTTGTTTCGATTGCTCATACAATAACCCCAAATAATCGCGAACTCGAAATTCAGTGGGGTGTGCCTGCACCAGCGCGCTCAATTCCTCAATGGCGCGCCGAGTTTCTTTCATCTCTGCATAGACTAACGCTCTGCGTACTTTGGTTTGAACATCATTCGGATCGCCCTCCAGCATGAACTCTAATTCTTCCAGCGCCCGGTCAAAGGATTTTTGTTGCAGTAACAAACGCAACAATTCTTGCCTAAACTTCTTTTTGTGTGGATTCACCTCACGCAGGTACTGTTCATACACATTGATGGCTGCAACTAGATCATTATTCGCTTCCAAGAGCTCCACATACGCTTGGTAGGCGGGATCGAAAGTTGGCGTACGCGTGATGGCTTCTTGAAAATACTTCTTCGCTTCTTCAATCCTGCCTTGCTTTTGATAGATTTTTCCTAAATAGAAATATCCTGTATGGGATTGCGGGGATCGTTGAAGACCATCTTCAAACATACGCTGGGCATGATCCAATCGCTGAAGATTCAATAACAGCACTCCCTTTGCAAAATAATTGTCTCCTTTTTTAGGATCTTGTTGAATGGCTCGATCGTATAAACTTATGGACCGTTCGGGTTGACCCGCTCCGGCCAGGATGGTGGCCATTTGTGAAAGAACTGAGGCATCACGAACCTGATCAACCTTGACACGATCCAACATGGCCACAGCTTTGCCCATTTTTCCGGCTACAAAGTGTAATCGAGCAATCCGTGTGAACAAGAATGCCGAATCAGGATCAAACTCCAATCCCAACTCATATTCTTGCATAGCCTGGGCGGGATCGTTGGCTATTTCAGCCATGTATCCTTGCATGAAGTGAAAATACGCTTGTGGTGGAAGCGCCGCCTTGGCGTGACCGCCTTTAGCTGTCGGTAGAATGGTGGAATCAGGGACGGCCGCGCAGGACACCACGAGGAGGGGAATAATCAAGAACATGAAAAGGAGGCGTTCGCCCCAATAGGTTGGCCGTTTCAGTCGCCACCAGATCACGGGATTTATCTGACAAAAAAAGAAGATCACGGAAACCTCTTGGTTAGCCTTAGTCACCGGCCTAGGAGGTAGAACTCATAGGCCGTGTCTCCAGATCAGCAAATTTTGCGTACCGATCATGAAAAAACAGTTGTCGATCACCGGTCGGCCCATTCCGATGTTTGCGAACGAGAATATCGGCGATGCCCTTTTCCTCGGTATCAGTATTATATACTTCATCTCGGTATATGAACATCACCACATCAGCATCTTGCTCAATCGCCCCAGATTCTCGAAGATCGGCCAAGACGGGAATGGGCGGTTTTCGATTTTCCACCGCACGACTCAACTGGGAAAGGGCCAGTACAGGAATGTCCAATTCCTTCGCTAAGGCCTTGAGCGACCGACTAATATCCGAGATTTCCTGTTGTCGGGACTCTGAATCACTTCTCCCTTGCATCAGTTGCAAATAGTCAATGATCAGCAAATCCAAGCCATGCTCTGCCTTCAAACGTCTGGCCTTGCCACGCATTTGTTGAACCGTGAGCGCACCTGAATCATCGATGAAGATCTTCGCTCGTTCCAATCGATCAGCTGCGGCACAGAGAGAATGCCAATCCCCGGAACTCAGCTGGCCCGTACGCAATGCATGTGAATCCAGATGGGCCTGAGAACTCAACATGCGAAGAACCAGCTGTGCCTTGGACATTTCCATGCTAAAGACACCGACGGATAGTCCCGCTTGGATCGCCGCATGTTCGGCCATGCCGAGTGCCAAGCTTGTTTTTCCCATACTGGGCCGACCGGCAATAATAATAAGATCGGATGGCTGGAGACCTGCTGTAATATCATCAATGTCACGGAAACCTGTAGGAACCCCGGTGATCTTTTCCTTCCTATTATATAATCGATCGACAATCTCAATACTTTCTTTAATAATTTGATTCACAGGCACAAATGATCGTCCTAATCGACCTTGAGCCAATTTAAAAATTTCCCGTTCTGCATATTCCAAGAGATCTTCGGATTGCCCCGTCTCGTCATAGCCACGGGTCACAACATCCGTTGCCGTGCGAATTAATCCGCGCAACAACGCCTTTTCCCGGACAATCTTGCAGTGATAGCGAATGTTTGAGGCACTGGGGACAGCTTGAACGAGTTCAGCGATATACGCCGAGCCTCCAACGAGGTCCAAATGGGCTTTGCTCTTCAGATATTCGGTCAGTGTAATTTGATCGACAACCTCATGACGATCAGACAACTCGGCCATCGCCTGATAAATCATGCGATGCCCTCCACGATGAAAGTCCTCTTCGGTAATGACCTCGAAGGCCTTACTCAGCGCGGCATTTTCCAACAGAATCGCACCCAACACACATTGCTCGGCATCAAGGTTCTGTGGAGGTAGACGTACGGGAGAGAGTTCAGAAATCGACATGTATTATCGTCCTAACACAAGCGGAAGGTCTTGAAAGCTGACAGGCAGGTCACCCTGAGCGCTCTTCCCTGTTTCCACATGCACGACCAAAGCCTGGTTTTTCTTCGACAATTCAGGGATGCCAACGATCACCGCACGATTGACCGACAATTGGCGAACGCGCAATCGAACCTGATGAAGTAGTTTACGAGCCACGGTTGGCCAGGTTTCTTGAAGAACACTAATGCCCTTCGATCGGAGTGATTGGCTCACCTTAAACGCCTCTCCATACGTTCGAGTCGAATTTACGACTAACACACGACCAGGAAGGGGTGGGGCCAATACACCCTGCGCATCCAGCGCACTAAACAAACGATCGACATCCAAGCCAAACCCTGTGGATGGACAATCTTGACCAAACTGTCCAACCAGGTGATTGTATCGCCCACCACCTCCCAATTCACACCCGACTTTTGCAGAAAAGACATCGAACACCAACCCGTCATAATAGTCAAATCCCCGGAATTCACCGAGATCAAGCAGTAAATAGTCTTTGACCCCAGCTGCCTCCAAAAGTTGATAGACTTCAGTCAGTCGCGCTATGGGTTTCGCAAGAGCTTGATCTCGGCCTGCGACAGACTGCCCCCACTGTAACACTTCTTCTCGTCCATACAGACCAGGCGCTTCCAAGATGGCCTTGGCCTGCTTGGTGGCTACGCGTTCCCAGCGCAAAATTCTCTCTAACTTCGGTAAATCTTTATGGGCTGCCGCTAGTTCCGCCTGCTTGCGGCCCTTCTCAGACATGCCAGACCGAGCAAGCAGCGCTTGGTAAAATCCGACATGTCCGATGGATATTTTAAACGCGGACAATCCCAACGATTTCAGCGATTCAACCAGAAGTAGGAGGACTTCGGCATCCATCGAAGCATCATCTGCTCCAATCAGCTCAACACCCAATTGAAAAATTTCACGCTCCCGACCCGCATGTTCCGGCTCATAGCGAAAAACCGTCGATCGATATGACAATCGAAGCGGTAATTCCCGCCCTGCCATACCCATGGCAACAATCCGGGCAATTTGAGCGGTCACGTCCGGACGAAGCACCAACACCCGTCCGGTTGTCCAATCCGCAAACTTATAACATTTCTCGAGGATCTCAGCCGGGAGACCGGCAGACAACACATCAAAATATTCGAATGTTGGAGGAATAATCTCGCGATAGCCCCACTTGGAAAAACCTGCAACCAGTGTCTGTTCCAAATGCCGAACTCGTTGAGCGGCATTTGGCAAGAGCGTAGCCATCCCCATTGGAATGAGTGAACGAGGCGCTTCCTCGAGAGAGAATCGTTGGTCCTCTTTGGTTGTTGGGAGACGGCGGGCCATGGCAAGGAGAAGTTAGTTAGATTACTTTCGACAAGCTTGCATTTTTCAACAGCTGATAATTTTCCGCGACTCACACATCAAACGAATAGCAAGGAGGGATTTTCACTGCCTGTCCTGAGTATTACCATCTAACACTAGCAAAACTATTGTCGCGATCCGTTAGGCGGGAAAGAAACACTTTTACCATATCTTGCGCCACATTTAGGAATTATGGGTCACCCCATACGTCTCAAGAGAAGGCCGCTAATAAAACCTTCGGCGGAGTTTATCCTAAACAAGGCCGAGGGGCTCAGGATAGGCTTTGTAACCCACTGCTAGAATCCTCGAGACAGGTCGACATGCCGCACAGACAAAATGTCTGATTCGCGTTTAATCGCCTCCATAACGTCAGTAGTCGGGGGCCCATCTAAACCAATGATTAGCAAGGCATTCCCCCCTTGTTGATGGCGGGAACATTGCATGCGCGCGATATTGACCTGATGATCACCCAGAATCTTCCCGACTGTCCCAATCACACCAGGTCGATCAACATTGTAAATCAACAACATATGGCCTTCCGGAATGACCTCGACAGGATAGTTATTGCTTTCAACAATACGGGGCTCTTTCTTATGATACAACGTACCAGCCAATTCATGACCTGTCTTTGACGTTTTCACATGAATGCGAATAAGACTGGTAAAGTTCCCGGCATCGGACCCTTTGCTTTCCTTCACCTCAATTCCACGATCTTTGGCGAGAATTGGCGCATTCACGGCATTCACCGCCACTTCCAAAATTGGTGCAAGGAGCCCTTTCAAAACAGCCACAGTCAGTGGCGCAACCTTCAGGTTTCCAACATCTCCACAATATTCCACCGTGATTTGTTCAATCCCACCATCGAGGAGTTGAGCTTGAAACGACCCCATCCTCTCAACGAGAGCGATATAGGGCTGCAACAGCGGAAGTACTTCAGGAGGCAC
>JAYWMS010000380.1:0-2876 GCA_035873215.1 Nitrospirota bacterium
ATTATTTCGCGTGACGGGACCACCACCAATGTCACGGTCACGTTCAATCGTCCAGACAATATTCAAGATGAACAGCCAGCTATTATGAGGGCAATAAGGGCATTGGCGGAAGAATTTCGAAAAAAGAATCCTGATGCCAGAGTCGCGATCACTGGGGTGATGGCGCTCAATAATGCCTTTTTTGAATCTGGACAGCGTGATGTGATGACGCTAATTCCCCTTATGTATGGTGTGTTGCTTATCGTGATGGCGGTCTTACTCCGCTCGGTCAGTGGAACCGTGGCGACCCTCTTGGTCATTGGGTTTTCTGCTGCCACAGCTATGGGTTTAGCCGGGTGGGCACATGTGAAACTCACTCCCATTTCCCTAACGGCCCCAACCATTATTCTCACGATTGCAATCGCCGATTCCATTCATCTTTTGGTAACGCTTTTTAAAGAAATGCGTGGTGGAGCTACCAAGCGTGATGCGATCATCGAGAGTATGCGGATTAATTTCGGGCCAATCTTCTTGACCAGTCTGACAACCATCATTGGATTTCTCAGCCTCAATTTTAGTGATGCCCCACCGTTTCATCATTTGGGGAACATCACGGCATCTGGAGTGATGGCCGCCTGGCTCTATTCCATTTTCTTTCTTCCCGCCTTAATCGCTGTATTACCCCTTCGAGTACAGCCCAGGGAGAGATCAGCAAGCAGTGCCATGATGCGACTCGCTGATTTTGTGATTGGGCGATATCGGACCGTCTTTTTGGTCATGTCCATTATTAGCCTGGCCCTCCTCGCGATGATTCCTCGCATCGAGCTGAATGATCAGTTCGTCCGTTATTTCGACTCGAGTCTCCAGTTCCGTACCGATACAGATTTTGCCAGCGAAAATTTAGCCGGCTTGTATGGGGTCAACTGGTCATTGCCATCAGGGGAGAGTGGCGGTATCAGTGATCCTGAGTTTCTCCGCCAAGCGGATGGGTTTAGTCAGTGGCTTCGTCAACAACCTGAAGTCGCACATGTCGCGTCTCTCACCGATGTGTTTCGCCGTTTAAACAAGAATATGCATGGCGATGATCCGGAGTATTACCGCCTTCCCGAAGAACGAAACCTCGCCGCGCAATACTTACTGCTCTTTGAGATGTCATTGCCCTACGGTCTTGATCTTAACAACCAGATCAATGTCGACAAATCCTCTATGCGTATCATCGTCACGCTGAAAGACATTACCACGATCCAGTTATCCAAATTTTCTGCACGGGCTAAGGAATGGTTGGAATTGAACTTTCCTAGCGTGGCCCACGTTCAACCTATCAGTCCATTCGTCATGTTTGCCTATATATCGGAACGCAACATTCACAGCATGCTCACGGGTACTCTTCTGGCATTTGTGTTGATCTCTTTCACGCTCGTTGTGGCGTTGCGTAGTGTGAAATTAGGTATAATCAGTCTCGTTCCGAATTTAATACCCGCTGGGATGGCCTTTGGCCTGTGGTCAATTTTCGTAGGACAGGTTGGATTAGCCTCGGCCGCGGTGGCCGCCACGAGTCTTGGACTCATCGTCGATGCGACCGTTCATTTTTTAACCAAGTATCTCAGGGGACGTCGGGAACGGGGCGCATCTGTCGCAGGTGGCGTCCGGTATGCCTTCTCGACAGTTGGGACGGCCCTCTGGGTCACCTCCGTGATATTGATTGCCGGGTTCAGCGTGCTCTCCTTATCGACCTTCACAATTAATGGTGATTTGGGGGTTCTCACGGCTATGGCCATAGCCGCGGCCTTGCTCGCCGACTTTCTTCTCCTGCCTGCTTTGCTGATGATGGTTGACAAGGCTCCACGAGCTCAGGTGGGAGTCAACAGTGAACACGCTGCGTCCTCATCCCAATCAAAGGTTGCCTACACATAGGAGCACATTATGCCTCTTAAAATCGTTGTATGTTCCATAGTTATTGTCTCCCTTGGGTTTTCGGGTACGGGGTGGAGTGAGACTAGTCAAGAAAAAGGTTATGCCATCGCTAAAGAAGCCAAGCGCCGAGACCTTGGGTGGAAGGATTCTGAGGTCACGCTTAAAATGGTCTTAAAGAATAGCCAACGAGAATCGAGTAATCGGGAGCTTCGGACATTGACCTATGAAATTGAAGCCGAAGGATTGGGCGACAAAAGTCTGACGATCTTCGATCGTCCCAGGGACATTGAAGGCACAGCCTTTCTCTCACACACGAAGATTCGAGAACCGGACGATCAATGGCTCTACCTCCCAGCTCTCAAGCGGGTCAAACGAATATCTTCGGCGAACAAGTCTGGTCCCTTTGTGGGGAGCGAGTTCGCGTATGAAGATCTGTTAAGTTTCGAGATCGGTCGATACACCTATTCTTGGCTCCGTGATGAGAAGTGCGGAAGTCTTGACTGCTTTGTCGTCGAGTATATCCCGGTGTATGAGAATTCCGGTTATACCCGAGAAGAAGTCTGGATAGACAAAGTCGAATATCGGCCCATGAAAATTAATTTTTATGATCGAAAAAATTCCCTTCTTAAGACTTTGATCTATTCGGAATACCAACAGTATCTTGGGCAATATTGGCGAGCCCATCGTTTTCAGATGGATAATCATCAAACCGGCAAAAGCACCACGCTTACCTTTGGGACCTACAAATTTCGGGTTGGGCACTCGGAACGATTCTTTACCCCCAGCCGTTTGAAGCGGGTTCGGTGACACGTCGGCGAAATCCTGCACACATTGGCGCTCTGAGTTTGCTGTTACTGGGCTCCTTGACCCCAATGACCATGGCTGGCCAATGGGATCTGTCAGGGTCGATCGCGGGCGAAGTGCGAACCTTTCCCCAACAACCTCGTTTTTCAGATCAAACCAATACTACGTTTTCCCCTTCG
>JAYWMS010000412.1:0-5483 GCA_035873215.1 Nitrospirota bacterium
GGACTCAGGCGTTTCAGGCTTGGAAGGATATGGTGTGTGCATGAAATGGTATCACCGTTCGGCAAATGCGTACCATTTCATTTTCAGCACGTTAAGTTGACAATACCCCTGACTCTGTTCGTCCATCTGATTGCGAGACCAAACATGAGGGAGAATGTTGCATTTGAAAAGGGAGTCAGGGCGTATGAAGAGGGGGACTACGCAACCGCTCTCCTTGAGTTCAGACAACTTGCCGAAAAAGGATATGCCGCTGCCCAGAACGATCTCGGTGCGATGTACGCTAATGGAGTGGAGGTGCCCCAAGACTATCAGGAGGCAGCACAGTGGTTTCACCGTGCTGCCGCGCAGGGGCATGTCCGTGCCCAGTACGCTCTGGGTGTGATGTATAAAAAGGGAGAAGGGGTGCCCCAAGATGCTGAGGCAGCGGTGCGCTGGTGGCGACGTGCTGCCGAGCAGGGTCATGCTGCTGCCCAGAGCACCCTGGGTGTGATGTACCACAGGGGAGAGGGAGTGCCTCAGGACTATCTGGAAGCGGTCAAGTGGTATCACCGTGCTGCTGAGCAGGGACATGCCTTTGCCCAGAGCAATCTGGGTGTGATGTACGCCAAGGGAGCAGGCGTTCCTCAAGACTACGCACGTGCGCATATGTGGTTCAACATTGCTGCATCATCAGGGAAGGACTATGCGAGGGAGATAAGAGAGGACGCGAGGAAGATGAGAGGTAAAGTTGAGAAGAAAATGTCTTCCGCTCAAATCACCGAGGCAGAACAACTCGCAAGAGAATGTATCGAGAAGAACTACAAAGGGTGCTGCTGATGGATATCCTATTTCTTGGAGATCGATCCAAAGTCAACAGACCCCTTTTTATTTTTCCTGCGCTCCCCTGTACACTGGGCCACATGTTGCACCCTAGGGCTCAGCTTCAGGCCTTCCCATCTCTTTTAATCGCCTTCCTTCATTTTTGCCTAACATTGTCGGTCGGGTTCCTGCTAGGCGGGTGCGGGGCTGAGGAAGGTTCTCAAGACTCTCCCAAACCTTCTGTTTTTGTTAATTCAGCTCCAACCTATCTGGAAACCGGTGATCTCTCCGCGCTCACATCGCGTGGGTATTTGCGTGTGTTGAGTCCGCCGCATGCTTCTGTTGAGCATTTGCCTCGACAAGGGTTTCCGCATGATCTGGAAGAGGAGTTGCTTGAGTCTTTGGCTGCGTCGTTGGATTTGAAGCTGGCTCGGGTGACGGTGAATGGGCTTGATGAGTTGATTCCTTTCCTCTTAGACGGCAAGGGGGATTTAATTGCAGCCAATTTTACGGTGACGCCGGAACGGAAAGAACAGATAGGCTTTACGGTCCCGGTGGCAATGGTTCGGGAACAGTTGGTCGCACGGCAGTCTGACAACACCATACACAAGCCCATCAATCTAAAGGGTCGGACAATTATGGTCGCACGTTCGTCTTCTTTTTGGGATACGGCGTTGGGCTTAAAGAAAAAATATCCGGGCATCCACGTGCAGGGAGCGCCGGCGCATTTGGATCCTGAACAGATTTTGGATGGCGTGGCCCGTGGCGCCTTTGATGTGACCGTGGCCGACAGCAATTTGATGCGCGCGGTGCTCACGTATCGCTCTGATCTGAAGCCGGCGTTTGATTTGACGGAGGATCGTCCGGTGGCATGGGGTGTGCGGCCTGATTCCCCTGCTCTCCTCGCGGCCCTGAATACGTTTTTGACTAAGGCAAAGCTGGCTCATTCTCGGCCTTCGGTGTCGCAGGAAGATCTCGCGGGCATTAAGAAACATGGTGTGTTGCGGGTGCTCACCAGGAATAATCCCGCTACCTATTTCTTGTGGCGGGGGGAGTTATTGGGGTTTGAGTATGAACTCGCGCGGCATTTTGCCAAGAAGCACAAGTTGCGGGTGGAAATGGTGGTACCGCCCAGTCGTGAGGATCTGATCCCGTGGCTATTGGAAGGGAAGGGTGATGTGATTGCCGCCTCGATGACGATTTCTTCTGAGCGGGAAGCGCAGGGCGTGGCGTTTTCTCGTCCGTATTTCAAGGCCTCTGAAATTGTCGTGACGCGTGCTGATGAACCGGACGATCGACTGAAGGGGCCGGAGGATCTTGCTGGACGCACCATTGTAGTTCGTCGCAGTAGCTCGTATTGGCAGACGCTTGAGGCGCTGAAAGGCCAAGGCATTGCGCTGACCTTGGAAGCTGCGCCCGAGGATCTCGAAACCGAGGAGATTATTGCGAAGGTCGCCACAGGTGGATACGACTTGACCGTGGCGGACAGCCATCTCCTCGATATTGAGTTGACGTGGCGGGAGGACATTCGGGCGGCGTTTCCGGTATCCGACCCCAAACCGCATGGCTGGGTTGTGCGGGTTTCTAACCCGGAGTTGCGGGATGCCATTAATCAATACGTGAAAAAGGAATTCCGTGGGTTGTTTTACAACATCACCCTGCAAAAATATTTCAAGAACTCGCACACCATCCGCACGCACGTTGAGTTTCGCGCGAGTCGCACGGGCGAACTCTCCCCTTACGATGCCCTGGTGCGCCAATATGCCGGCCAATTTGGGTTTGATTGGCGATTGGTGGTGGCGCAAATGTATCAAGAAAGTCGATTTAAGCCCCATGCCCGCTCCTGGGCCGGCGCGGTTGGTCTGATGCAGGTGCTCCCCCGGACGGCGAAGAGTATAGGCTTTCACGATGTTCGTACGCCGGAAGACGGGATTCATGCGGGGGTGAAATACCTCGATTGGGTGCGGGATCGGTTTGACCCGGAGCTGCCCGTGGAAGACCGAATGTGGTTTACGTTGGCTGCCTACAATGCCGGGCACGGCCATGTGAGGGATGCGCGACGGTTGGCGCGGAAGTTGGGGCTGAATCCTAATCGCTGGTTTGGGAATGTGGAGAAGGCGATCCTCCTGCTTTCGAAACGCAAGTACGCCCGCCAAGCGCGCCACGGTTACTGCCGCGGCGCGGAACCAGTGAAATATGTTCGCGAAATCAAACGGCGGTATGAGGCGTATTTGCAGGTGGAGGAGTTGTGAGTCAGGTTTGATAGTTGTAAATTTTCTGTTATTCTCACCCCCCTCACATTCCTCCCACGCCTTTGCCGAGCACACTTCCCCCAAAGGCTACCAAAGCCGGGAGCCGCTTCGCGTTTATGAAGAGGTATTGTCAACTTAACGAAGATCCGATCCTGAACACACTGTTTCGTGTCAGCACATGTTGGACAAGTCGACAAGTTGCTCTCGTCGGGAATATCGGTACGGAATGCTGAGTTTCTATGGATGACTTTCTTTCTCATCCGACCGTAAAATTTGGAATAAACTTTCGTTTAAGACTTGTAGTGCGATTGGTAGGTATAGATTAAAATTTGGACCGGGACGATAGGGGTCGAAGGTGATGCCGCTAGAAATTTGATGGCGGGTCACCAGCGAAAAATTTCTACCTCACTTTAACCCAGTTTATTGGGAGAGGGGCAGGTGAGGGGATGCAAGAGGGACATTGATTTTTTAGTAACCAAAGGTCGAAAAAAAAGAGGAAAGCATGAAACGAGGGTGGTCCCTTCGGAAATTCGAAGGAAAATGGTGTGAAGAGGAATTTTCCACAGCGATTCTAGCGGAAAACACCCTTGACCTGGAAATTCCGGATGATGGAGATACCATTGAGGTCCGGGCCGTCTCTGGGGATGGGGGGCTGACTCTCACTGGCACGTATCACTTTCGAGAAGGGAGTTACTCGGACGGAGAGGTCACCTTCCAACGCTATAAGGGGTCCCAGGGGGAAGTCCTGGTTGGAGAATGGAAAGAGGTCGGGACGGCGGCTGGAGTGCCATGGGTCATCAAGGTATCTGGTTAAGCGGCATTGTCAATTAACGAAGATCCGACCCTGAACACACCATTCGCCTCGACATACACTGACGACATACAAATGGAGGAAGGATACGGTATTTAGGTGTGATGGCAAAAGGAAAAGCCCCACCGCCGCAACAATGAGGCTCGCTGTTTTCCGTCATCTGAGGTCTACTACGTTTGACGAACCTAACGCAACGCATCAGCGGCAGACCGCAAGCGTAGCAAGTGGTTTGCCCGACTGCATGCGCGTGTTGGGCGACATCTCGCTATACGCTACGAATCTTGCTGGCGTCACCGGCCTTCGTCTTCCACGGCCACAGCGATCACGAAGAGAACCGCATAGTCTTGCTTCTTGCAGCCCTCGACTGTAGGCATCGCCCCCCCTGGAGTGACCGGAAACGCAGTCTTCTGCACGTTTGCCGGAGAACACGAACCATCGTATAGCGCGCGGAGCGGCACGCCAAGTGCGTCACGTCATAGAGCGTCGCGTGGTCATCGAGCTCCCAGCGCCTATTTCCATCCTGGTCAGCGGGATGAATGGTCAGCACGGTCCTGACCTCGCGGTCACCCGTGACCATGTATTTGCCAGGAGGGATCGGAAATCTCGGCTGCTCCATTATGAGGCCGTGTTCCGGTTCTGTCGCAAATAGCGGAGTGTGTTAACCTGAGGCTATTTGAGGGGGAGCCCATCATGGCAGCCATATCCTTCAAAGGCCGGCATTTTCAGCAAGACATGATCCTGCAAAGCGTTCGTTGGTATCTCGCAGGTATTGTCAAGTTAAGTGAATTTGACAAAAAATTGGGCAAAGCACGAATTCATAACTCATTGATTGTTCAGCATTCATGTTCCTGGCCCGAGGTAGAAAATCGGCTCAATTCGACTTAAGTTGACAATACCCTTCGCACCATCTTTATCAGGTGCGACCTGCCAATTTTTTCCCTTCCGTTGGTAACAGAAAATTTTAGCACGCAAGCGATTGTTTTTTTTGAAGATGGACAAGCATTGCACAAATAGTCCTTTCTGCAACGTAACTATTACTCCCGACAGCGGAAGTCAGCTTGCTGGAGAGAGTGTACGAGAGTCGTAAGGGAAGATTCCAGTCAGACCCTTTGATATGATATACCGAAGATTAATACTCTTCCCTGAGCGTCCGGTATCGGCCACAAGCGGCCGTTCGGGTGAATCATTTCAACCCCAACCTAGCTGCTGCATGCTGATGGCGTCATTCCATATTTTTGTCATGTGCTTGATGCGTTCACCATCAAAAACCATATGGTAAACGTAGTCAGCAGCAATTTTCTTTCCCGTCGGAGGCACTGGCCCGCCTGGTCCAGTTTGCGTGCCATGAAAGATAGCAAACGCTGTTACAGATCTATCGGCTTCATCGGCGGCGAAGAACTTCAACTCATAGTGTCCATCTGGAACTGGCGTAAAAAGGTTCTTCATCCACTCGCAGTAACCTTCTAAAGTCGATATCTCAGACAAGACATTTGTTTGTGAACAAAATGTGGCGTCGGAATGACAGAATGCTTTGCAAGCATCCCATCCTTTTCCGGTTTCGCACGCTTCAAAAAACTGCTTTGCTGGTCCGAGAATAGTGCTCATGAATGGCTCTCTTTTTG
>JAYWMS010000422.1:0-3854 GCA_035873215.1 Nitrospirota bacterium
CCTGAATGGTTCATGGAAGGAACATGGATGCTGTTATGAAAATGTTTCTCTTTTTCAGTCTTGTTATAGGCTTGACTTTCATTCTTTCTGGCACCGCCGTTTTGTTTGGTTTTGGACTACATACCATCGGGGGTGTGATGCAACAACCAAAAGCCGCTAAGGCCTTTCGTCAAAATATGCAAAAGACGAGTCTATTCGATCTCTTCGTAGGAAAAGGGGTCCAAACAAGCAACCCGAAACCATCTCCGAAGATGAAATAATCATCCCGGCTATTCGAAGAGGGAATCATCTGTATGTGGATGTAGAAATCAATGATGAACAAACGGTTACCCTAATGGTGGATACCGGGGCGACGGACATCTCCTTAAAATCTAGAATCGCCACGGAGTTAGGTCTATCGAAAGGTGAATCCCAAGAGGCGACATACAATACGGCCAATGGGCCTGTTCAAAAATTTGTTACCTCGCTAGACTCCCTTCGCATTGGGGATATTGTTCATCACAACGTCCAAGCATCCTTTGGAGAGGGGCTAAAAGATGGATTTATAGATGGACTCTTGGGCATGAGTGTTTTGAAATATTACACGGTGGATATCGATCTCACACGAGAAGAGTTGCATCTTATTCCACGACAAACGTAAAGATAGAAAAGCAAAAGATAAAAAAGCGACTCCCCAGGAGAAGGCTCAAATCAAGTAGGCACATCTCCGACTATTCAGAAATTTTTCTTTGGCCCTTCACCAGTTAATTTCCCCCCAAAAAACTTCCTGGCCTAGCGTATTCGCTTTTCAATTAAAACCCGGTAAGATTCGGAAACACACGCAAAGAATTATAGGGGCCCTTACTCCACATCAATAGGAAGCTTATGTCAAAAACATTCATCAGCCTGGTGATACTCATTGGGATTGTAGCGGGCACTCAAAATGCCGAGGCCAAGTTCGGATGGGCCGCGGCGGATATCGCGTTGGATTTTGGAGTAGATGTAGAACCAGGAGAGCGACAGATCATCATTGATCAAGCCGAGGTGGGCCAGCCTTTTGATGTCGATGTCGTGTGGAGATTAGCTCCACGCGATTGCCTCATCCAAACCTTACAAGCCAAGAAGGAAGACGGATCACCAGAATGGCAAACCCTTCAAGACGATCAACTGTTTAACAGGAACCCGATGCATGCCATCGCCTCAAACATCGAAACCCTGGCTGTTGCCGCGAAGACAGACAAACCTTGTCACATGGATCCGATGCAAGATGAATTACTCGTCGTCTCCGAAATAACTCACCAAGAATCAAAGCGCACACACAAGAGGTCGCCAGCTCCTCTTGGGGTCACAGTTATGGTCCTTCGGGCCACATCCTTTTTCACGCCAAACGTCGTCACCATTCACGTGGGAGAACGAGTGGTTTGGATTTACGCCGATGGCGCGAAAGAACCACACACGGCAACCAGCGGAGCCTGTCGAGGGACGGATTGCACTGGAGGCGGGAAAAATTTCGATAGCGGCAAAACGCTCAACAAAGCCGGACACCGGTTTGAACATGTTTTCAAACATCCAGGCACCTTTCCCTACCATTGCGACCTGCATACGGCCAGCATGGTCGGAACCGTCATCGTCAAACCAAAAACACCAGCCAATGAGTCAAAGAACTAAATCCGTTCCCCTTTTTCACCTATATAAAACAGTACTCCTTGCATCAATCAATTGGCCATCACAGTCCCAAAGAGTTTAAACAGCAAGCCAGTAATTCTTAACAGCATGTCTGAATTTTGAGGCCCACCCCAACCAACCCCTTCCTTCTTCGCAACTCGTTGCATACATCTCGTAAAAAGATGCCCTCAAAGTGCTAATCGGAATTCGAGTTGGCTCCTCACCATATACGAGATTTGTTTTTTCAAGATACGGTTAACGGATCACAGACGGTGGAGAATGGGGGTTGAATGGAAGAAAAAAAATGGAGAGGCCTTACGCTTCAGAAGGAGGTGTGTGCGCAAGCACCTTGGCGGTATCGGAAATACTCACATCATCACTGGCTGGTGAAACTGGTGGGGTGGCGAGAGCCGCGGTTTGTAGCATTGATTGTAGCAGGAACAACGCAGGATGGCTGTCGACAGATGAGATTTCCATACTCTATTTTTCGTCAAACTTTTCAGCTACTTAAACGGAAGGAGAAAACTTTCTCACGACATTCTAAGTCCATTTTCAATGGTCAGAATTCACCTTGGATTGTGCTCGTTCACCTTTCGGAGGAGAAGCATCGTCCACGCCTTGTATCCCGTAATGTGCAAGCAGTTGCTCTTTCATCAGATATCGCATGAAGTTTTTCTCGAGCCAGGGATCCCAAACACCCTGCCTTTGTGCGCAACAAAGTCGGGCACCGGTTTGAACATGTGCCCAAACATCCAGGCACCTTTCCGTCTCCATGCGACTTACCAGCAGGGTCGTAACCGTCATCGTCAAATCAATATCAACGATTGAGGATTGAACTAATTCAACCTGACCTGAGCCTTTCTTGTTACTGCCCGTCCTGGAGTGTGGCATATCCAATATCCACACTAAATTTTTTGCACCAGATAAGGACACTATTATAATCATCAGGGTTAATCGTCGAAGGGATCGTATACTGCACAGTCCCAGAAAATCTGGTCAATCGCCCAAGTTCCACCCCGCCCTGAACATCTGCATCATTCGCGAGATACACACGCCCATCAGGCACCCGATCAATAGCAACATTGCTCATAACCAGTTGGTGCCCAGTCAGTTTCACCGTGCCTTCGGCATTGTGAAACCCGGCCCCCTCCAAGGTCCCCACCCGAGGTTTGGCCATCTGACCAGCCCCAACAGTGGATTCTATCAGCCCAGACAAGAGGATCATGGCTCCTAAAAAAGCCGGAACCAAAAACAAAAATTTTCGATTAGGCATAAACCCCTCCAATTTTTTCACGAATAAAATTCAATTGACGAAACCTACGTCTCTCATCGACTAACGAAAAGTCACACTCAAAGCATTTTCATTACACCGAAGGGGCGCTGGGGGAAAAACCATAATCTTTAAAGAGCGCATCCTAACCTAGCGCTTTCTTGAAGCATCACAAGCAAGGAGGAAGCTGCAACTGTTGTGAATATCAAGCTATTTGCTGCTGGCGTTCAAACCGGGATTGTAGAGGCCCCAACACCACCTTGAAGGGGAAAGAAAGTTGTGCCACCCTGGGAGGCAGAGATGACTATAGCGGGGCATCCAGACATAACAAGGAGTTAGATTCCGACGTGTTATCCGCTACAGCCCCCCGACCAGTGTATTGGCCGATTTTTCAACTGAAAAGGAGGATCTCACGATGCGCATTCCCCTATTCCTTGCTTCTGCACTAATCTTGGGGCTCGTTTTTACAAGTGGGGCAATTGCCGACGATGATGATGACGATGACCGTCGCGGTGGCCGACAAGCCTTTGTCGGCCTCTGGCAAGCGATCGACAGCAATGACGGCAGCACACAGCTCCTTTCGGTCACATGCTCACGCCGAAGGGCCTGCGACGTCCGGCTTAACGATACCGCGTTCCAAGCAGCTTGCGAAGATAACCAAATCGGCAACCAAATCGGTTTCGCGCAAGGGGTCGAATCGATCAAGCGCAATGTGCTGACCGTCAATTTGACGCTGACCTGCACAGAGGACATGGGCATGCAGTCGGACCCGATATCGCAAGAAAATGAATTCGTGTTGGATCGCAGAAATGGCACATTGACGAACAACAATGACGACAACCTGGAATTTCCCAACGTGTTCCACAGGATCAGCAACTAGACATCGGGCCAATCTCCGGTCACAGCTTTCAGAATTGTTCGATGCTTAGGAAAAGGAAGG
>JAYWMS010000433.1:0-5011 GCA_035873215.1 Nitrospirota bacterium
AGCGACTGCGGCTCATCTTTGGCAATGCCGAGCAACAGGGGAATTCCACCAGCCTCTTGAACGGCCGCAGCGATCCCATAACTATTCGAATTGACGATCTTGTTGTCATCGAACTGTTCGTCAAGATCAGCGAGTTCATCACCGGTTGCTAAAATCGCCACACGCGGCCGTTGATGGACCAACACAAAAGATTTCCCCAAAATCGCGAGCATGCCAATTTCAGCGGGTCGCAACTGAGTCCCACGTGCAATGATGCAGTCACCCAGCTTCACATCATCACCCATCGGACGAATGTTGGCCCCTTGTGGTTCCGGTTCAAAAATCCGTACTGTGCCTTCACCTGGTTCCGTATATTCCACACGAACCACCGTATCTGCGCCTTGAGGGACCGGGGCTCCCGTCATGATCTTGATGGCTTGACCAGGACCAACAGTGTGTATGGGCATTTTGCCTGCAGGAACATCTTCAATAATGGTCAGCTCCGCAGGCTTCGTGATGGCATGTTCTTTCTTTATGTCCTCCCAGCGAACCGCAAACCCATCCATGGCCGAATTGTCCCATGGAGGATTAGCCCGCGTGGCAATAATATCCTCCCCAAGAATGCGCCCGAGCGCATCCAGAAGACCTATCTTTTCACATCCCAAAGTCTTTGTGGCATCCAAGACAATGCGTTGCGCTTCATGTAAAGGCGTCAAATCGTTCATTATGACAACTCGAAGTCGACAGGTTATTTCAATGTTACTTTTTGACCTTCTTGAAAGGACTCTTGGTGGCGACTTGGACAAGCGACCCTTTTTTCTTACAAAAATCATCTACCTTGTTGGCAATCTCGTGTATGGCCTCGGCGGTCGGCATATCAGAATTAAACATGGCATACGGCTCACCAAAATCGCACTGTTTCACGATGTCCGGATCTAAGGGCACTCGACCCAAGAATGGCACACCCATATCATGTGCTGAGGCTTCGCCTCCACCCATGCGGAATACTTCAATAGCTTTATGACAATGTGGACAATCCAAACCACTCATATTTTCCACAAGGCCAATGATAGGAATTTCACTATCTTTCGCAAACGTGATTGATTTTCGCGCATCAAGCAGCGCCACTTCCTGCGGAGTTGACACGATCACGCACCCAGTCACATCCCCGATTAAGTCAATCGTCGTGACCGATTCATTTCCGGTTCCGGGTGGCAAGTCGACTAATAGGAAGTTCAAGTCATTCCATTCGACACCACCCAATAATTGATTGATAAATTCAAACTTATAGGCATCACGCCATATGATGGGATCATCTGAGTTCTGCAGCAAAAAAGACATGGAGGCGATTTTTAAATTGTATGCCTGAAACGGAATGATGCCTCCGCCGGTACTAATCTTGAGCCGCTCCCCTTCCGCCCCGACCATTTTCGGGATATTCGGCCCATGAATATCCATGTCGCAGATTCCGACCTCATATCCCTTGAGAGCCAAACTGACGGCTATGTTGGTAGTCATAGTGCTCTTTCCAACGCCGCCTTTATTACTCATCACCAAAATCTTATAGTCAATACGCTCCATTCGCTTAGCGACCAACCATCGGCTATGCCCTTCTTTATCCTTTTGACAAGTCTCGTTCTCGTCACAAATGGCGCACGCCCACATATAGGTACAGGAATCCCCACTCGCTGCAGGTTGAAACATTTTTAAATCACCAGGCATGAATTTCTCTCCTTCTCAGCAACACCTTCAATATTTCAGCACCCGTTCTCATTCTGATTCAATTTTCATCACGCATTTGATAACATTGGTCCTGCTATCTTTTCTACTGTGTGTTCTAAAATCGGCATCAGCACCGCTAAATTTTCCCTGGCACCTTTAGGGCTCCCGGGCAAATTCACGATCAAGGTTTGTCCCAACAAACCAGCTGTTCCACGCGACAACATGGCCGTTCTGACTTTCTTGAAACTTTCACTCCTCATGGCCTCACCAATTCCGGGGATTTCCTTTTCGATCACATCTCGTGTCGCTTCGGGAGCCCAATCCGTTGGTCGAACACCGGTCCCTCCTAAGGTGAAAATGACCTGTGGAGCCTGGGTGTCAACTAATGTCCGCAAACAATCCCGAATTTCCACGCGGTCATCATGAACAACCTCATAGGACACAATCTGCCCATCCTGTTGTCCTAGATACTGTTCAACTTGCTCTCGACCGGCATCCGCCTTTTCTCCATTCTTAATTTTGCTGCTAATTACGATTATTCCTGCGTTAAACATGATAGGGCCTTATTGAATAATTCAAAATTTAGGGTCCTATACAAAAGGGCCCGACATTAACGAATCCGGGAATCCGGAACTCCGACATAGTCGTCATCACCGTCCGCACCAGCTGGGGCCGGCCGAAGCGCTCCAGGATTAGGTGAAGTTTCCGGAACCTCAGATTCAGTCGGATCCTCCGTTGTCGCAGTCTTCTTATTAAAGATCCCTGCACTGATAATCCCAACCTCATAAAAGAAATACATCGGCAAGGCCATTAAACATTGATTAAAGGGATCGGGCGTGGGGGTCAGAATTGCCGCAAATAAAAAGGCCCCCAGGAACGCCCATTTTCGATATTTTTTTAAAAACGGGGCATCCACCCATCCTAATTTTGCCATCAACGTTAAGGCCAGGGGCACTTCGAATGTCAATCCAAACACGACCAAGAACCAGAGCGCAAAACCTACATAGCTGGCGATGGAAAGGGTGGGAATAAACCCAGACTGCACACCATAAGAAATGAGGAAATTCAGCGCAAACGGCAGGACAAAAAAGAAGCAGAATGCCAAACCCAGATAAAACGCAATGGCGCTCGTCACGACAAAGGGTGCCACGAATTTGCGCTCTTGCGCATGCAACCCAGGGAGGATAAAACCCCAGACCTCCCATAAGATATATGGTGTGGACAACACGAGCGCGAACAACGCCGCGACTTTCAAATTCTGCCACAAAGCTTCAGCCGGAGCGAGGAAGACAAAGGGGATCTTCGGTAAGTCCGTTGGAACCCATTCCAAGGTGCCCGGCACGAACATGTTTTGTAAGGGCACCCGCAACCACTGCACTAACGTATCCGCATAAAAAAACGTTCCAACAAAAAACAGCGCCACGAAAATCACGATTTTCGTCAGCCGAGTCTGGAACTCAAACAAGTGTTCCATCACCGGCATTTTTTTATCTTCAAGGGGCTTAAAGACCGTGTCTTCTAGCCACCGAGAAATGCGTGATGCTTTGTTACTCATGGAATGACTACTAATTTGCGTTCACACGACCCAAGCACGCTCAACTCCCACCACCAACGGGTGATCAGTCAGTGACTTAGGGATTCACGGCAACGAACAAATTATTGCCCCGCCGATTCAGCAACACGACCACGAGCGATTCTTTCTCAATTTTCGAGGCGATATTTTTAAAATCATCCATGCTCTTGATGACGTCTCGATTGATTTCCTGGATCACGTCCCCCTGTTGGATACCGGCTAATTCAGCCGCACTTCCTGGGGAAATTTTGCTAACCACCACACCTGTAACCTGGCTGGGTAATTTCAGTTTCTTTTGCTGTTCTTCCGTCAAGGCTTCGACCGTAATCCCAGCCAATACATTATTCAGCTTTTCCGAGGCTGGCTCTTCTACTGGACCTCCTCCACGACTCGCCAAAAGATTATCAGTCGGACGCTCCCCAACGGCGACCATCAACGTCTTTTTTTCACCATTGCGCAAGACTTGAACTTTGACCTCATCGCCAACCTTAGTTCTCGCGACAATGTTCCGAAGATGATTCACGTCCTTCAGCTTTTCACCTTTGTATTCAAGAATGACATCCCCACGTTGCAGACCCCCTTTGGCGGATGGACCCTTTTCATGTACCTCACTAATCAACACGCCGCCCTTATGGGTGTCCGGCAATTTAAAGGATTGCGCTAAAGCCGGAGTCATCTCCTGAATAGCAATCCCCATCCAGCCACGCACCACCTTCCCCGTCTTAATCAAACTATCCGTGATGTCTTTGGCAATGGTGACAGGAATCGCAAACCCGATGCCCTCTGACCCACCAGTACGAGAAAAGATTGCCGTATTAATGCCGATGATTTCGCCCTTCATATTCACTAAGGGCCCGCCAGAATTCCCGGGATTAATAGGCGCATCAGTTTGGATAAAATCTTCATACTCCGTGATTCCCACATTACCTCGCCCCAATGCACTGATGATGCCCATCGTGACCGACGATTTCAGTCCAAACGGACTTCCCACCGCCAAGACCAAATCTCCGACATGTAATTCCTGATCAGTGCTCCACGGAATAAACGGGAGGTTTTGTGCTTTAATTTTAATCACGGCCAAATCGGTCTTGGGATCTGTGCCGATAATTTTTGCCTTATATTCATTGGTATCGGGCATCGTCACGGTTATTTCACTCGCGTCTTCGACAACATGGTTATTCGTGACGATATAGCCATCCGCACTGATAATGAATCCCGAACCGGCACTCATTCCCGGAGGGCCCCCTGGTGGACGACCTGGCGGTCCGGGCATCGGCGGGGGACCACCACCCGGGGGCCCTCCAAAGGGACCGGGAGGCAATCGACGTGATCCAGGCCCGGCTGAAGCTGACACAGCCACGTTCACCACAGCAGGCTGGACTTTTTCCACAATTTCTGAAAATCCCCGTGAAAATGCTTCCGGGATGGCAGCCTGTGCCGATACCGGTGCCCACAGATTTTGAACGCTCACAGTCGAGGCACACAAAACCAAACCGACAAGCGATCCCCGAATAAACGACTGCAAGAAGGAGTGGGCAGTAAAACATCCTGTTTTAGAGAATAAAATCATAGAGTTTGATCCTTTAGGGTGAAGGACTGACAGGAAGACATGAATGTCACGAGATATTCAAACCGATTTTGACTGTAATCGACAGAAACTGACCAATGCTAAAAATTTAACCTAATTCTACACTATTAACCAATCCCTCTTCAAAGTTTTCTATGCAGAGGTGAGGG
>JAYWMS010000446.1:0-3037 GCA_035873215.1 Nitrospirota bacterium
CTTGCATTTCCACCTTTATCGACCCTGCCACCCCAGGTGCCTTCCTGAGAATTCCTGGGACCGTGATTTTTGTTCGTTCAACATCAAACGATAGGGCCACTTTTGGCTGTTTAAGAGGGCCTGAGAGAATGCCTTCGAATATCGTTGGTCCTTGTACAAAGGACTCAGTAGTAGGGTTACCTCTTCCCAACCACTTAAAAACGTCTTCTCCCTGCAACCTGCCTTGAACTTGGATGTCATCGTAGTATTTCCCATCTTGAAATTGTATTGCACCATGAACGCCAAATTCACTATTCCTCCAGAGTGCACGAACTTGCTCAAACCTCACTTGGGTCGTGGAAAAAGTGAGATTTCCCGATACACCGGTCAATGGCATGGTGAGTCCAGGAACGTAAAAACTCACAGCTTGAGGAAAATATGATGCTTGTTGAAAGGTGATCTTTTCTGGGTGTTGTAGAGGACCAGCAAAATGAATCCGCATCGGACCCTTTCCTTCCAATCCCCTCAAAGAGGACATGGTGTGGGAAGGCTGCCAATCAAAAACCTGATGTAATATGTTAAGCAATTTGACAACGGGCACGTCGCCTTGTAATTCGGTCGTCAGCCATGGCCCAGACTCCCGGAACTCAATTACCCCCGTCCTTGATGAAACCAGAATAGAATCGAAGGAACCATGGAAGTCCAAGAGCCGAATCTGGTCAGGTTCCACTTTCACGGTTCCTTCGATGTCATTTGCAGTTCCCCATTTTTTTCCCAAATCGAGCACCCCCTCCGTCACGTGAACCTCGCCAACCATCGATAATCCTACTGCCTCTCGAAGTGAACCTGAGAGTGTCGCGGACAACACCTCAATCTTGCCCCCGATAACGTCTCGTGACAGGGCATCAATGAAGTCTGGCGGGATCGTACCACTTGGCACAAGATCAACAATGGCGGCTATATCGATTGGCGAACCAGACCAATTGACGTAAATCGTTGGAGGTTCTGATTCAAACAATCCGGCAAAACTGGCATCTCCTTTCAATGATAGAGCATCCGTCTGTATCGCTATTTCAGATAAAACAAGCTGATACCCGTTTTTACCTGGCCCCAGACGCATCTTGCCTTCCAGTTCCATGTCTCCGTATATCGAAAATGGCAACTTCTCCCGATTAAGCAGCTTGGCAATTTGAGCAATTTCCGATTTGGCCAGTGTGGCACGACCATGCAGAGCCAAACTAGGAAGTGAAGAGGAGTCGGTTTCATGTAACCACTCAAACAACTTCGAGAAGTCATCGACGTTACCATAAAAAGCAACCGGAGATTCACTCTGTTTATGGACTAATTGAGCACTGAGGGAAAAATCTACCAAAGACTGTGGTGAACTATTCGCAAGCTGTAATTGAATCCCTTTCACTAGAATAGATTCGGGGTGATCCCGCTCAAAAACATCAATGATCACAATCTGGCCATCTACAACAGTCAACCTAAAGGGAGATAACCAGGCACCAAACACGGAATCTCCTGTCCCTCGTGATGTCCAGGCTTTGGGGATATTCCACTGCCCCGTTTTATCACGCAAGATGTGGAGAGATGGTTTCTCAATAAGTAATCCTTCGGATTCCATATGGTCTTGCATGAAGGAGAAAAAAGTAAGGTCTAACCGAAGACGGGAAGCATGAAAGAACGGATCAGGCGCTCCGTCCTCTTTGAGAAAAACATCGACCAATTCTAATTGTGGAGGAAAAAAGGAAGCATGAATTTGACCAATCTGGACGCTTGATCCAAACGCAACCGTAAATTGTTCACGAACCATGCGCTGCAAAGAATCAAGATGAAAAGCAAGCAGGTAAGACAAAGCAAATGCACCCAATACAAGAACAAGGCATACGGCCAAGACGATCGGACGTCGACGAATAGTCACGCTGTCTCCAGGCATGATTGATAATGGAAATCGTTTAAACCCAGAAATTCACCATTTCTCATTCTAACAAAGGATGCGTATTTAATCTTGCAAACGTAAGGTGACTGTCGATGTATCAACCGAAAGACCCTAGACTCTTCGTGTGTTCTCTTGATAAAAGAAAATCTAATTCTGTCCATAGCAACACCTCCAATGGTGAACAAAGGTTCACTCTGCTTGACAGTCCGGCGGGGTGAAGATATGGTCTTTACCATGCAGAAAAACTCAACATTCAGTTTCCTCTCGATTAATTAGCACCAACCCTTCCTAACATATTCATTTCTCGCCAAGGCCATGAAGAATATCTCACCAACGGCCGTGGGAACGGCACTCACCATTCCTCGGACCCTTGTGTCAAGCCTCTTAAACCTCTATGACTATCCTCACCCTTCTAAATCGGGCATGGTGATAAGAGGATATGATAAATCGCATGCCCTCCGGACCGCAAAAATGTGTATAGCTGTTGCAAGAGATTTAGAACATCCAGCAGACCGCGTGGAGGACTACCAAATTGCCTGCCTCCTACATGACCTTGGAAGGGCAGGGTTAGAAACCAAATTGTTTGGAGCCATTTGGTCATGGGCTCGGGCACACGGCATTCCAACCCGACCTGCTGAATGGAGGGCCTTACACCAGAAGACCGCATATGGGAAGGAAACCGCAGCCTTCATTTCACTTTATCGAACCCGACTTGAACAATCAGGCATCACCATGCATAAGTGGGCTTGTGAGCAGGTAGAGATGCGGTTAGGATTCGCACGAAGAATGCGTCGACAACTCCGTAGAGTCAAACCGACATTAAAAAATCTGAACATTAATTGGAAGCCTTGGATGTCCAAGGTCACACTCTATTATTATTACCCTGAAAAATTGGCTAATGGTGCACCGTGGGTACGGGAACTCGGAGAAATTCTCGTGGCCTGTGAACAACTCGAAGCGTATAGCAATCGTCGTCGTGGAAAAGATTACTATACCCGTGGCCAGGAAAGTTTTGCGCACGCATTTCAATATCTAGACCGTTTGGTAGCCAACGGACAACTCAGCGGAAATGTTGTCAAGAGGGTCAAAGTCCTGACCAGATCGGAAGAGCACACG
>JAYWMS010000007.1:0-1871 GCA_035873215.1 Nitrospirota bacterium
AATCCTCTGAGAGTTTGCCGACTGGGAAAAATCATCAACAAACCGAGTCAGCCGGGGTTTCAGATGGACAACCAAAGGCGGCCTCAATGTCAATGACAGAGGCAAGCGCTGACTAAGACAAATCCCATCATGGAGAATTGCCTCCTTGCTTTGTCACTTCATTACTGCCGAATTACCTCCTACCTTTAAACCTAGATACAAGTAAGAGCTGCTCTCAACAGCACCATGATCTGAACCTTCCAATGATTCGGTTGTGATCGAATCAAAATATATCAGACAATAGCGGACTGCCCAACGCACCCGCAAATCAAAACAACATCCACATAAAATCTGTAATCTAGAAGAACTAAATCCTTACAATCAGAGTTGAATATCAACCGTTTCTTTGAATTTTGAGCATGTTTCCTCATAAAGTTTTCTAAGGAAACTCCGAGATGATACCCATGACCGCATCTTCGCCTTCGCGGCAAAGATGGGGGGGACAATCACGAAAGGAGGAATCGAATATGGCATTGGCAGGAATAGCCCAAACAACGGCGGCAGCCACTACGGTTCTAGCAGCGCAAGAGGTTAAGAGTGGGGGGCAATTGGGTCAAGAACAGCCTAACCAACCTGATCAACTGAAGGCAGAAACAGACACCGTTAATATCTCTTCCAAAGCGATTGAACTTTCCCAGAGCACGATCAGCCATAAATTTACAGGCAAGAAATAACCCGCCCTGTTCGCATCAAGACCATCCAGTCTGCAGAAAAGAAGTAGGTGACGCCCATCGGTTGGATTAAGAAAAAGCCGATGGGCAACATCCCCGGATTCAGAAGTTAGCCAATACCGCTGGATGCCCTTATCTCAACACGATTCCGAAACGAATTCTCCTCGCGCATTTGATTATCTTTAAGTAGCACACGAAAAATCCCGATTGATCAAATGCGCCATATAATCATGACTCAGCCAGGAAAGAACCATTGAGCCTCAAACCTCGCTCACATTAGAGATAGTACAGCCGGAGCATCTGGAATGAATAAAACAGCCGAGTTACTCGATCGCCGACGCTATGAAAAACGTGGCATTGCAATCAAGGCACAGTGTATAGGCAGGGCACCTTCCGAGAAAATGCTCGAAACAATCCAAAACCAATTCTCCCAAAAATATGGAGAAGGATGGAAGCTGGACTCGGTCTATCCCGGAGCTATTGTAGCCGATTCCCAAACATCAGGGTTTGAGGAAGGGCACATGGTCATCTTTAAGAGAAGACGCCAACTTCGGGATGAGTAGAACCCAGCGACAAAAAACTCCCTATCAGGCGGATAAAGTAAAAACCCCATCCACTTCATACAGATAAGATTCCATTTCAAGCCCTATTGGGTTGAATAGTGGCACCGATTTCTCGCCTTTTTGAGGCAAGCGTCCAAGTTGGATATCTCCCTCAGATAATCTCAAGTCCAGAGCATACGAATTCTGCATTTTTCATTTGAGGAAACAGCTATGCGAACCGATACACCATGTATGCCAGTTCCGCTTTTTACGATTAAACTCGATTGCATGCCGTATGACCAGCTTCGCTTGTTAGACGCTTGGGAAGCCTGGGGTGTGCCTTTGGAAAAACAGCGGGAATGGGTGATACAGTTATTTGGAAACCAGTACATTCATGATATGGAAGATTTTCTGTCGACTCCCTCTCTACCGCCTCAAAAAGAGAATCCCCCAGCTACCTCCTCCTAGCGCAGGCAGCAGCGTCAAATCGTAATATCTACGCCTCAACGGGAAAAGCTTAATTCAGAGGAACCCGGTCGCCTAGTTTGAATTTAGCTGCCTTACTAAAAGCCCTAGCTTTGAGCAATTTTGGCCCACGAATCACGCAAGGCAACGGTCC
>JAYWMS010000234.1:0-13214 GCA_035873215.1 Nitrospirota bacterium
GAATCCACGCATTGTGCTGCGTGCGAATCATCAAAGAAATACCCCCGATCGCATGCCCAACACTTCGTGCACGACCATCAAAGGTGAACCCCGACCGACTACCTGTCTCACCCATCAATTTTTCCCTTATGACAACGCCGTGTACTTTTTCCTCAGCGCCTTTGGTGCGGCCGAGATGCAGCGCTGAATCCAACGTTTAGGCGAGGACTGTTTGAGCGGAGCGAGTTCCGCAGCCATAGGGATTCAGGGCTCCATCTCGGGAACCCGGAGGCTCCTGCCGCAGGGCCGCGCCAGGGTGCAACATGGTTTTGGTCCATTTGCCGAAACAAATGGACAAATTCCTACTCCTCCTCATCCTTAGAATGAGATCGTTGAATAATTTGAATTTTCACCAGATTCAAGCGCCATCGTGCCACTGCACGACAATCGAAGACAATGAGGGAGTGTTCAAAAAGGCCTGTCCAGCAAGGCCGCAGCCACTTTGGTAAGCGGAACGTACATGCCTAGTACGTGAGCATGACAAAGGGGCGAGAACGCCGCTGACAGACTTTTTCAACACTCCCTAAAAATATCATCCAACTTCTGCTCCAACCGTTCTATTGTCACGGGCTTCACCAAATACCCATCGGCCCCTGCGAGAATGGCCTGCAACACATGGTCCCTATCATCATCTGCCGTGACCATGAGCACCTTCGTTCCCTCGGTATTCTTGTCTGCTCGAATGGCCTTCAATAACTCCAGTCCATCCATCTCAGGCATATTCCAATCTACGATGAGCAAGTCAGCGGGTTGTACTTGGATTCTGGCAAGCGCCTCCACGCCATTCGCGACTGACTCAACCTGGGTCACTCCAAGTTTTTGGATGAGCACGGTCAAGATTTTCCTGGCTGCAGAATGATCTTCCGCAATCAGCACGGATTTCGAGGTGAATTTCTTCATATTCCTGAAGTTCTAGTGATTCCCATCTTTTCGAGCAGATAAGTAATTCGGACAGATGGTACTTGAGCCACCTCAAAATTTCCAGTTCATCACACCATAAGGGCTCGGATACATAATTCCCCAGTCAGTTATGGGCCCTGTGTGGAATATCTCTCTCCCATTGCCCATAAATACCCTAAACGAAATCGATATCAGCAGCCGACGGGAATGGTCGAAAATTTCCCTAATTTCACCCTCCCAATCCCAAGGGCGCCAAGACGCCCTTTTCCACGGGCAAGGCCGAAACCATTTTGATGCGCGGAGCGTACTCACAGTACATGAGCACTGCAAAACGGCGAGAACGCCGCTGGCGGCTCCTTCGACCAGGCTCAGGACATGTTTTTTCAACATTCTCTTTGGGAGATCGCATTGACCATTCAAGCCCATCTGTGCGAGATTTCATTTCATAGATACACAAGCCCGTCATAGCGCGTATCGGCCTTGACGTGAGGAACTGAGGAGGAGTGCGCATGGGTTCTGACCTAAAACGAACAAGTCGTGATTTAACCGAGGGACCGGATCGGGCTCCCGCTCGTGCCATGTTGCGAGCCGTAGGACTCCGGGACGATGATTTCTCCAAACCCCTGATCGGGATTGCGAACACGTGGTCCGAAGTAACACCCTGCAATTTTCATTTGCGCCATTTGGCAGAGAAGATCAAAGCCGGGGTACGCGAAGCAGGCGGTGTCCCGATTGAATTCAATACCGTCGTCGTTTCAGATGGTATCAGCATGGGTACCGAGGGAATGAAGGCTTCCTTGATAAGCCGCGAGGTCGTGGCTGATTCGATTGAGCTCGTCGTTCGCGGTCATTTGTTCGATGGCGTGATTGCCTTGTCCGGTTGCGATAAAACAATTCCCGGAACCGTCATGGCACTGGCTCGGTTGAACCTCCCATCGTTAATGCTCTATGGCGGGTCCATTATGCCCGGACAATTCCAGGGACACGATGTGACCATTCAAGATGTGTTCGAAGCCGTGGGTTCACATGCTCGCGGGAAGATGAGCCTTGAAGACTTGCACGACCTCGAAAGACAGGCCTGTCCCGGCGCCGGAGCCTGTGGTGGACAATTCACGGCAAACACGATGGCGATTGCATTTGAGTTTCTGGGTATTTCAGTCATGGGCTTTAACGGAGTCCCTGCCCTTGATCCCAAGAAGGAATCCGTCTCGACTCAATGCGGCCACGTCATCATGGAGTTACTGAAAAAGGATCTTCGGCCCCAACAGATCATCACGCGGAAAGCATTAGAAAATGCGATTGCCGCCGTAGCATCAACTGGTGGTTCCACGAATGCCGTGTTGCATTTGTTGTCCATCGCGCATGAAATCGGGGTCCCTCTGGATATCGATGACTTTGATGCCATCAACCAACGCATCCCCCTTCTGGCTGATTTGAAGCCCGGTGGGAAATATGTCTCGGCAGATTTGTATCAGGCAGGTGGAACACGGCTTGTGGCCAAACGATTGATCGATGCCGGGTTGCTCCATGGCGATTGCCTCACAGTCACTGGACGTTCCTTGAAGGATGAAGCTGAAACTGCGACGGAAACGGCAGGACAAAAGGTGGTCTATCCAGTCCAGCAACCGATCAAACCGACCGGTGGTTTAGTGATACTGAAAGGCAATCTGGCTCCAGAAGGTTGCGTGGTCAAAGTCGCCGGGCACACCAAGTTAACCCATAGCGGGCCAGCGAAAGTCTTCGATTGTGAGGAAGATGCATTTCGTGCCGTGAAGGAAGGCCGGATCGTGGACGGTGACGTCGTCGTGATCCGCTATGAGGGACCACAGGGTGGCCCAGGGATGCGGGAGATGCTCGGAGTAACAAGCGCCATTGTGGGAGCAGGGTTAGGAGAAACCGTAACACTTCTGACCGACGGCCGCTTCTCTGGTGCAACGCATGGACTCATGGCTGGCCATGTGGCGCCGGAAGCCGCAAAGGGCGGCCCCATCGCCTCACTGCAAGACGGTGATCTCATCACCATGAATATTCCTGAACGTCGATTGAGTGTCGAACTGTCAACGGAAGTCCTCAATTCACGTTTGCGAACGTGGACTCCACCGACTTCGCGATATTCTCGAGGGGTGTTTGCGAAATACGCCAATACCGTATCATCTGCTTCCAAAGGGGCTGTGACGTCCTAGGGGTCATGGAAGCTCTAGAGAGCAGCTATATATCCTAGCGTCTCCGGCCCTGCTTCGAGGGCCTCAGCACGAACAGGCATAGACTTCACCGGTTGAATGTGGGTCCGTTCTCCCTGAGCCCATTGAAAGTTTTTCCACGAACGAAACATTATTTAGGAAATACTACGAATGGGAACCTTTGAACATGCGAGGATCTAAGTACTCTTAGAGAAGAAGAGTCGGCAGCACGCACCCAAGGTTAGTTCTCAACGATATCGGCCTTAGTGCTCTCCACAAACGCCAAGACTTCTGACCGTTCGCGCTGACCCACCTGAAATGTATCAAGCATGGCTTGGATGTGTCCCATAAATCGATCCCAATCACCTGAACTGATTTTCATACCCTTGTGCGTGAGACCCATATCACGGCCCGTGTAATACATTGGCCCACCAGAACTGGCACAGAGAAAATCGACGAGCAGTTGTTTTTCACGCCGAATCCCATCAGCCCCGCGATTAGCCCAAAAACGACCAAGTTGCGGATCATTTGTCAGTCGAGGCAAAAGGTCATCGGTCACGGCAACTATGGCTTCGTAACCACCCAGTCGTGCGTACAAGGTATCGTTGTTGGTTTCTGACATCCTCAAACTCTCCATTGATGACTATTGGAAAAAGGAATCACCCGGTCGAATCGAACGATCTGACAATCCTGAACGAGTTGGATTAGCTCTGCTTTTTCTTCAGAGAGACGTTCTTTTTGTACTTGAATATTTGGACAGGGCGAAAGGCACGGTCTTTGCGACCGAGCGCGGCATGTTCCTCCACTTGCTTAAGGAAGTCCTTCGGTCCATGGATCTCGGCATAACTCATTGTCACGATGACATCCATAGACGGGGCATTCTTTGGCGTTGGGAACGTAAACACTTCGACACGTTTTTCTTCAGGCTTCAACACATTCTCCTTTAACACCTTGACCGCCTCAAAATCGAAAATGGTCTTATTCCCTTTGGCATCGCCAAATACTCGCTCGTAATAGCGTTGCTCACCGTACGTCTTTCGAAGATTCTTCCCAAGAATAGTCAGATCCAGAACCACACGCGACCACCCGGGATGAGGCAACGGCAAATTATGTGGCACCAAACTTTGTACCGTCACGGTTACCTCGGAAGTTTTTCCCTTGATCTCCGTGTTGACCTCTAATGTGACGGCATCGGCACGAACTTTCCCGAATCGACCAGGAAAACTATGATTAGAAATTTTTCGATTGCGCTCGCCGTTTGCCGATTCGCCAAAGGCCTCTGGCATGTGGCAGGTTTGACAGTGCTTCCCCTTCTTTTCCGCAACAGATTGTTGCCAGGGCCCCAGTAGATCCGGAATATTCTGGTTCCCTACCATACTTGGGAGATTCTCGTGGCACGTGACACAGAATTGTGACTGCTGGTACAACTCTGACCGAACGGATTCATGGGCCAAGTTTTTGACCGGTTTTTTATAGCTTCCGAACACAGTTCGCTCTAATTGGTACGTGGGATGGGGTGGATGACGTTTCGGATCCACTTCCTTGATAAGGTGGCATTGCGAACAGCCCACCCCATCAACTCTTGGGTCTCGGGATTGTACCTCCTTGCGATACATTGCTGCATGATCCGGATACTCGATGACACTCGGCGCATGACACCGAAAACACATGGCGCCATCTTTGTCCTTTCCTGATGCCACATACCTTTCCAGGGAGATGTGAAAGGGTGCACTGATGATCGAACGGGACTGTGCAGAAGCTTCCCATTCCTCAAAGACCCGTATATGACATCGTTTGCATTTCTCAGAATGCGGAAAGGCTTTTTCAAGAGGTTTAGCTGTCTTAGCTGTCCCCTGCGCTGCTTCGATTGACAGTGCGATTCCCTGCCCCATCACCAACAGCGCACCCATCACAACGATCAGGGTCGATCGTACGCAGATTCTCTGCAAAAGTCTTTGCATGAAATGGGCCTCAAGCATGCAAGGGGTTAGTCAAAAGATAGGCGAGATGTTCTCTCACAGAGCTTTCGTCCTAAACGTCAGCAGCCGTTGCGATGAATAATCTTCAATGATATCAATGGCTTTCTGCTTGTCAGCGTCATTCTGCAGGGTCGCCAGATATTGATCCATGAGCTGTTGCGACGGTTTTGGAATTAAGGCATAGCTTAAGATTGCCTCGACATAACTGGGCTTTCCGTCCATCGGAATCGACACATCAAATGGCACACGACGCGTGGTCCCCCCACTCACAAGAGGATGAGGAATTGGTCCCCTGAGCAATTGGTCAAAATCCAATCCAAATCGTTCCTGCTGCGTCCCCAGTACATGTCCGGCTGCATCCTTCACCCTCACCGTCACAAAAAACTGTTTCAGGACGGGATCACCACCAGGAAAGACATGCGGGAGACTCCCATTGCGCACTAAGACTTTCCCTTTAATATTGCCGCTTTTTTGGATCATTTCCACATCCACGCGTGGAAACCACTCAGCTTGAAGATTTCGATTGCTCAGCATGATCCCGGGAATGACAATTCCTTGGAACCAATGACGACCGATCGGACGGGTCAACGACCCCCGTTTGGAAGTAGAACTGCCCGTTGACCGTTCCATGTGACAGTCCTGACAGATGGCACCTTTGAGTATTTGTCCTGGCAACTCCGCTTGGGTCACGTCTTTGACCTTACTAAAATGACAAGAGGCACAGAATTGAGCCCCGCGGTAGATATCTGCTTTGGCCGAGGGATGCACAAGGTTGTCTTCGGCTTTGTCATACGGACCGAATAATGTTTTCCCCGGCTCCACATGAAAGGCTGGAATGTTCTCCGGATTCTCTTTGATTTTATTGATGAGATGACAGGCGGAACACCCAATCCCTTCCACCATCTCCCGTTTCTTTTTTCGGGTGAGTTTCCCCGTCGTCATGACTTGGGTAATGAAGTGATCTGTGTGTTGTGGAAACACCGTCACCGCTGGCACATGACAAGCTAAGCATCGTGTTCGTTCTTGTGCTGATGGTTTTGTTTGGAGCCATAATCCCAATACCGTCTTAAATACCGGTGATGTCAATGCCGTCCCATGCAACAATGCGCCATCGATGCGGCCAAACGTCTTGAGATCAGGGGTTTGCTCACGCATGCCCTTCCACTCTTCATAATGACGATCATGACATTGCTTGCAAAGCTCGGAGGGGAGAAAGACGTTTTCAATTTCAGCCTTCCATGCAGCGTCTGCATTGGATTCTGATTTCGGCTGGGCCATGACCTCTGCACTATACAAACCCGTTCCAACCACTACAGCAAGCAGGAAAGTTATCAGTCTCCCCTTATGAACCCATGTATGACGAAATGCCCTTGGCGGAAACATCTGACCGCTTAATCCTTATCAATTCGTACGAAGTGAAAGTTCAGTCCACCCCCAATGCCTTGATCATCAACTCCTGCCGGTTCGTAGGTCGCAACCGAGAAGTTTTGCGTCGGGAGAGCCCTCTCCAACGCTCGACCTAAGTCAAGAAGTGTATGAATATCTTCTCCATCAACTTCCTTAATGATGGCTTTGACCTTAATACCGGACCTATAGGCACCTGTCGCCCCAATCACGGCAAAGACGACAACCCCCTCAGCCTGAGTGAGACCCAAAAACTCTTGAATTTCCTTGTCGACCTCCCCAACATCGATACCAAACTCTTCAGCCAATTGAAGGGCTCTTTCTTCAGTCATCTCGGAGGGAGGGTTCGACGCAGCTTCAGTTGCATGTCCCCACCCAGCAGGCACGAGCAACAGAATGCTAAAGGCTATAAGGACCCACGAGCCTTGGTAGGGAATACGTTCTGTCGATTGTGTAGGATTACAACTTCGACGGTTCAACAAAAATTTACCCGAAACATTCCTAATCCACGCGATCATGATTTTGGAGAAAACGAAGGTCCTCCAATCGGATCAACAGCCAATTGCAACCATGAAGCGACGGCTTTTTGTCCATTACGTTCATTATTTTCTCCATTCCAGATAGCAAATGCGACCGCTTGCATTCGGCCCGCTCTCAGAATCGCTTCATTTTCAATGTCATTCCCGCCTTGGGACAACGGACGCTTCATGACAACACGCCAGAAGCCATGTTTCCACTCCGCTTGTCCTTTAATTTTACCTTGAACTTTCTTGCTGGTGAGGGTACTAAAGCCCCCGCCGATCAAATCTTCCACTGATGATGGTCTACGTGGAATCACTTCAAACCGCCGAATACCTTTCCTTTTCCGTTTCTTTTCTTTTGCACGAGCCGCTCGACGATCCACGTCACTTTGCCAGTCTGCTTTCCAATGCCAAATATTCACATAGTGATCCAGCTGCCCCATACAGAAAAATGCCGGAGCATCACCCAACGGCAAGGCCACGGCTACCCCATCACGAAAAACTCCGGGAGTCAATCGCACATTTTGAGTCGCATCCTGCCATTCCAGGAAAAATGCGATCTCCTTCCCATTGTGGACCGATCGCACCGAGATCACTTTCGCACTTGGCTCGGGCCAAACCGGTCTCGTAATGATTTGTCCGCTCAGAGGAATGGGGATCGGAGTCACGGTTTCCCAGCCTTTGTCACTGGGAAATACAGGAAGGTCCCCTTCAATAAAATGGGATCGAATCATGATCCCTTGGGAACTGACCACTGGAATGTTAAACCACACCAACACCACCGCCCCGAGGAACACACCGAGCAGACTCATGATGACACAACGCGACCACGGTCTCCGGGGCTTCACAATGGTGTCCTTGTGGTGGTGGACAAAATTTTCCCTTCTTGATTATCGATGATCAGCTAATTGATTGTACACCCTGAAGGAAGAATTTGTTACCAGAGCTTGACTCGACGAATTTTGTTTTCATTCCGCTCGCATATATACATCTGCCCTTGCGAATCGAGAGCCAAACCTGAAGGAGCATTGACTACGGCATCAACAGCCAGACTGCCATCACCATGCTTGAGCAAGCCGGTTTCTTCTTTCGCCACAAATCGTGCAGCCCCACACCCGCCCATATTTTTGTCGTCATATCCACTGTCACCATTTCCTGCAATAGTCGTAATGATCCCAGTTTGTGCATCGACTTTTCTGACGCGGTGATTCATGGAATCCGCAATATACACATGACCATGGGAATCCACGATACATGCTTCAGGTACATTGAGCATCGACTTAATCCCTAGCTTATCATCCCCGTCATACCCAAATCGGCAAACACCGGCTATGGTAGAAATGATTCCAGTCTGGACATCGATTTTTCGTATACGATTACTTCCCTTGTCTGTTAGATACAAGTCCCCGGCCACATCAACCGCAATGGCGACAATGTCCCAAAGTTTGGCTTCCACGGCCGGTTTGCCGTCATCCAGATAAGGACTCAGGTCCAACTCATCAGAACATTGTGGACGTAACCATCCCTGGTCATCAGTAAAATCAATACCAATCGCATCTCCGGAAAGGACCACCAAATTTTGGGCCGTTAAAGGGCTAATCCAATCTTCGTCCTGAGGGGACCATGTGCCCCCAATGGTCGTCACCAACCCAGTGAGGGGATCGTATTTTCGAATTCGATGAGCCTGCGTGTCGGATATGTACAAATTGTCATGATGATCAAACACAACCGCGCCGGGATAAGAAAGATTGATGTCCAGGCCGGGGCCATCACCATTGTACCCGGACTGCCCTGTACCAACGACCGTTGTGATGATATCAGTCGTATGGTCAATCTTCCGGATTCGATTACACCCAGAATCGCAGATATACAAATCATTATGCGAATCAACAGCCACGCTCAATGGTAAATAGAGTCCTGCCTCTCCACAGGGTCCGTAGTCCCCGCTGTAACACGTTTCACCATTGCCCGCGTAGTTGTGCAATCGACCAGTTTCGAGATCCACACGCCGGACCCGATCCGATCCATTCTCCGCGATGTAGAGCCAACGACCTTCTTTGTCGAAACAGACATGGTTGGGCAACGGAATCCCCGCTTTCACGGCACGCTTTCCATCTCCAGTGCTCCTGGATTTTCCGTTTCCTGCAAAGGTTTCAATTTTCCCGACGAGCGATTCGACTTCCGTTTCCATGGAGAGCTCCTATTCTCAGCGCAATCTCTGATCACCCAACATTAACAGGCCACTAGACCAATCTTCTTGCTTACACCCTAGAAGGCGACGCTGGCTGCGCCTCTGGTGTCGATACGGGTTGAGCCTGAGGGACAGTTGGCGAGGCTTCTGCAATCTGTGACGTGGTAGCATTTTGGCTTGCCGTCGCCTGACCCGTCTCTGGACCGCTGGCCTGAGCCGCTTGCGGCGGCTGGGAGGCCGCTTGAGCCTCGGCCTCAATCACATCCGCCTCATGCACGGACTTTTTAAAACCCTTGATGGCTTTGCCCACACCTTCACCTAATTGCGGCAATTTGCCGGCCCCAAAAATGATGAGGACGATGATAAGAATGAGCACCAGTTCTGTAATTCCTAAACTCCCAAACATGATAATTCTCTCCTTTTTACGAAGGTATCAAGCCTTCCCAGCTTCACGGTTCCGTTTAGCAAATCGTTGTTTCAAGCGCTGTCGTGTTTCTTCCGCTTGGTCAAATAACTTACATTTTTCATAGGTGTTAATGAGGTTGTAATAAGCCAATGGTTCATCGGGGTTGTTTTGCACCGCATCTTCCATGATTTGCACAGCCATCTCCGGCTTCTTCAACGTAAACGAAATGTCCATGAGTTTGAAACTTGATTCCAAATGATTGGGATCAAATTCAAGAACTTTCATGAACGCCTGAACTGCCATGTCTAAGGTGTTGAAATCGGAAATTTGTGGATTATCCAATTGCTCATACACCCCAGCGAGATTGTACCAGGCAATGGGATCTTCCGGGGTGATCTCGATCAGCCGTTCGAAGTACTCTTTTCCTTGCATGAATTCTTTGCGTTCGGCATGAAGACGTCCCAGATTGAACAATGCCAGTACATCATATTTATGGAGATCCAAGGCCCGCTCAAATTGCGGTTTTGCGTCATCCATCATCCCCTTGGTGCCATAAATGGTCCCCAAGTTGGAATAATACATGGCCAACGAACGGTCCATTTCGACCCGCAACCCTTCCGCCATTTCAATGGCTTTCTTGACTTCTGTAAGGGCCTCATCCAATCGCCCTTTTCCGAAATACAATTCTCCAAGGCGACAACGGGCTTGGAAGTCATCCGGCTCTTCACTAAGAAGTTTTTCCAGCTCAGCGATTTCCTGGTCAGGACTGAGTTGTTGAGCTTCCGACGATTCTTCCGCAACTTTGCTTTCGGGTGCTGTGGCGACATTTTGATCTTCCATGTTGCTTTTCACTTCCTTGCTATTCTGTTAACGAACCTGACTCAATACAGGCGCAACAGGTGAATACACGAGATGTTCTCCTGACTTTTCACGTAACCTACCTAAGGTGCCCCGTTTATCCAACGTGAGCAGAATCAAACCAACGACCACCATAAAGGTGAGATGCGATAATTGTAAGGCATACCCCGCCATAAACATGAGGCCAATCCCATAACCGGCGAGTCTACCGATAATCACAAGTTTGACGACAGTATACGACCAAGCAATAAACCCAGCCATGTACAACGCAAAGGGTAGATAAAAAGTATACCCCATGCCCATTTGAAAAACCCAGCCTATACCCTCTCCGGCCTTGCGAACTTCACGCGCGAGCACTTCATCATAGAGCATTAAGAAGAAATCCATGAAGAGCAGTGCGAAAAACGTCAGTCCCCCACTGAAAAGTAAGGTCAACGCCCATCGCCGCTGGGATTTGTTCTTTGAAAAGAATGATGTATAGCCATAGGCCCAAAACACCAACAGACTCGCCAAGACCATGAGCGCCTCACCAGCACGGCTTACCTCATGAACCAGAGGCGGGGGATCGACCATCTGCAAAATCCCATAACTAGTTGAGATGGTTTGATAGTAGATCCACCCGAAAATACCCAGTAAAAAACACACGACGAGAATGCGTTGACTCCACAGGCGGTTGGATACAAAAAACTGGGCAGCCAGGATCAACAACACCGCAAGTGTGATCACATTATAGACCACTGACCCAACCATCGCTGGAGGAAACACCAGAAACACCAGGGTCAACCCAACCAACAACGAAACGGCAGGGATCAGCAATTTATCGAAACTCCCTGACCAGACGGTATGGCGGAGCTTCTGAATAAGAAGAATAAACAGGACCAGAAAAAGCAAGATTGAGGTCACATTCAGCAGAACAAAACCGAGCGAGGACAACCCCGAAAATGTCACACGAACGGCCTCGGACTTCTCGGCTAATTTTGATAAATGCATTCCCAAGCGAGAAACCAACCGATAGAGTACAAGCTCCAAAAAAGCAGACATGAGTAAAAACTTGAGTGCATACTCAAACAATAACCCCTGACTTTCTGTGCGTCCGGCCGTGTTTCCGGGAACCGTTCCACCCATCACGTTCATCTCAAAAGCCCCACACTTGTCGTTTCGTCCCTTCTTGGCTGGAACCACGCGTTCCTCAGGGCGGAATTCATCGATTCCCTCACGCCTGCCCCACTAACAGCCTTTTGAAAAATTGAAATTTTTGAACCATGTGTTCATGATCCCTATCAGAATCCATGTCCACAGATTTGCAGGATGTTCAACCCCTGCTCCGAGCAGCGCCAAAAAAGTGTCAGTCTAGCTGGTTAAACGGCCGTATACTCTGGTGCATGCTTCTTCTTGTGCTTAGCAATATAAAGCAGCCCATCCGCCATCGAATAATTAAACGGCAATTCCACTACAACCTCACTAACTTTTTCATACACATGCTGGTAGAACTTTTCCGCTTCTTCTGGGGTCATGCCCTGCTTCACTTCATAGAAAAACCCTAAGCTCAAATCCTCAGCGGCAGGACGCATGATGCGTTGAATCCCATAGCTGCCCGGATCATTCATGATGGGGGCTTCTTTTTCTAAATCAAACAAGCACGGCTGACAGGAAAAGCCATAGGACGAATTCAATTTCGTGTTATCCACGATGAAGTTCATGGTCTCCGACGCCTCTTCCTGCGTTTCCGTTGGGAAGCCAACAATGATGTAACAATGCACGGCAATCCCTAGATCCACGCAATCCGAGCATATGCGTTGTACACTCTCTTGCGTAATGCCTTTTTTCATGAAGTCCATCATGCGAGTGTTGTACGTCTCTAAACCGAAGACAATTTTATGACAGCCTGCATCTCGCATGAGCGTCAATAATTCACGAGACAGATTTTTTTCAAACCGAAGCTCGGCCGTCCATTCAATCTTAAAGTCCCTGGAAAGAATTTCCTTACACAGCCTCCTGGTCGGGGACAGAGCTAAACATTCATCCGTGAAGAAGAAAAACGGCGTGTGATACGTTTCGGAGAGGAACTGCAGCTCATCGACAACCTTGACGGGATCTTTCTGACGAAAATTCTGATGGTCCAAGGTCAATGCACAAAACGCACAATCCTTATAATAACACCCTCGAGAAAATTGAAAGGGCAACACGGTTTCAGGAGCCAGATACCGATCGAGCGGAAAGCCATCGTAATTCGGGGCAGGATGATGACTCAAATTCTCCGAGTAGAACGGCTGATTGACCACAACCTTTCCGTTCTGGCGATAAATCAAATTCGGGACCTTGGAAAAATTCTTCGCACCCTGCAGCTGATTGACCAACTCCAAGAGTGCGGTTTCGCCCTCAAACACGATAAAGTCATCGGTGATTTGGAAGAGTCGCTCACATCGCCTAAGGTTATCAACCAACCGCGTAAAGATACTTCCACCAACGGTCACGTGAATGTCCGGATTGGCTTCCTTGATCAGTCGGCAAAGCGTCAAGCCGGGAATGATCTGAGACGTGGCAGTAATGGACACGCCAATGAGATCAGGCTGTTCTTCAAGGAGGGATTGCAAGAAATATTGGCGATACAGTTCAATGTATGGGTTTTGTTGTTCATCATGCACCGCTTTCAGAATATCCCGAGACGAATAAATCGAGTAGCTCAATTGATTGTCAACCACCGTCAATCGTGTCGGGAAGTAAATGGATGATACC